>JASJDR010000295.1 GCA_030065615.1 Xenococcus sp. MO_188.B8
CTGATCGTTGGTTTCGAGGATTAATGAATACAATTGCTACTCTACAGGAAAAGCCTCAGCGCTGTTCCTTAGCAGTGGAACATGAAATTTTTCCAGAAGAAGTACGGCAACTTCTTTATGGGAAAGCCAAAAATATATACCGAGTGCTGTTTACAATTCGAGATACGACAGTCTATGTATTGTATGTTCGTCATAGTTCCCAAGCACCGCTGACGCTAGATGATATAGAGGAGCTAGAAGATTAAGATTCCGTGATTTCATAAATCACCTTAGTAGAGCTAAGAATATTGTTTTTGCGGAGATAATTTCGACTACGTTCAATACCTTTTTTGTTAACTAAATCTACTTTTCTGCCAAAAATTTCTGTCAACTCATCTCGCATATCTACACGATCAAATAATGTCCAGCAATTATCTGGCGTAAAGCTAATCAGAACATCAATATCACTATCAGGACGAAAATCTTCACGGAGCACTGACCCAAATAAAGCTAATTCCTGAACTTTCCAGCGTTCGCAAAATTCAGTAAGTTGAGCGACAGGAATTTCAATATTTTTAACCAACATTTCTATTGTTTTATCACTATCTCAAACTGAATTTTAACTCAAAAAGGTGAAACACTTTATCAGAATTAGCTCAGCTAATAAAGAGCGATCGCGCTACGCTCAAAACTTGCGATCTATTAATTCCTATTTTTTTTGCAGATCGCGTCTTACTCGCTAAAAATGCGATCAGCCGAAGGCTGGCGCTGCGCGATCGCAAAATTGTCATATAATGAGGCAACTGCGGGATCAAAACGAATAGAAATTAATTCTAAGACTCACATGGTTTAATGGCAAACTGCAGTAAAAGTAACAAAATGTGTATCTTCTATTGCAAAGTGCAGCTTTTTTTCTTACTATTTACTCAACTGCAAACTGCCGTTAAATATACAGTTAAAAAATAATTTTTGAACGAATAAGTATTGCATGAAATATAGTTGAAGCACATCACAAAGTGTAGGCTTGATATAGATAAAAATTTATGATTGTCTGCAATACTTTTGATTTCATTAATAATCTCCAATCTCATTAGGAGTTACCTATGCCTGAATCCATCAGTCGTCGTGAGTATCTAAAACGCTTCCGATCCGCTCGAACCTGGGCAGTTCTGGATCGTGCCACCAACGAGCAGATGCGGGTTACCTATGATCCCTGCACGATCGAGCAAGACAGTCTCAATGGCAAGCAGGTTGTAGTTATTGGTTCTGGAGTTGCTGGACTGACTACTGCTTTCGAGATCCTGGATCGCAACAGTGACGTGAAAGTGACTGTGCTAGAAGCCCGAGACCGCACCGGAGGACGCTGCTTGACTCTACGAACCGGTGATACCTTGACCGAAGATAAGAATAGCGATCTGTACAGTTCTCCTGGAGATTCGCAAGTTGCGCGGTTTGAGCGACCTCGTGGTGACAGTGAACCCTACCTCAACGCAGGGCCTGGTCGAATTCCTTCTAGCCACAAGCGCTTACTAGATTACCTACGACGTTTCGGGGTTCCGGTAGAGGTTTACGTAATGAACAGTGGCGCTAACCTAGCTCAAATGTCCGATGGTCCTGACGGAGATGACCCTGTTGATTACCGTCGTCTTGAGCACAACACGCGGGGCTGGATCGCCCAAATGGTTTTCAAAAACGCTGAGCAATTGCTGGGAGATTGCGAGAATAAAGCAGAGCGGATAGAGCAACTGAAATCTCTGATGGTGACCTTTGGCGATCTGATTCCTGATGGGAAGCAGGAAGGCGATTATGTTGTCGGAACCAGCGCTCCTGGACAAGACGACAATGAGCATGCTTCTGATCGTGCAGGTTTCACCGAGTTGCCAGGAGTTCGACCTGGTCGAATCGCCCCAGCTTTCGAGCTCGAGCAATTGCTAACATCAGAATTTTGGAAAAAGACTCGCTTCTATCAACCTGTTGATTTTCTCTGGCAGCCGACTCTTTTTCAGCCCGTCGGGGGCATGGATCGAGTTCAGCACGCCTTTGCCCAGCAAGTTGCAGCCCGAGGTGGTGTGGTGCATCTCAACAGCCCTGTCACCAGCATTGACTATGACTCAGAAACCAGTCAGTTTATAATTAGGGCTCGTGGTCATGAGACCCCCTTTCGAGCTGATTATTGCTTTAGCAATGTTGCTATGCCCTTTTTGGAAAAAATTCTG
The DNA here is from genome assembly GCA_030065615.1 of Xenococcus sp. MO_188.B8. GTDB lineage: Bacteria > Cyanobacteriota > Cyanobacteriia > Cyanobacteriales > Xenococcaceae > Xenococcus. The sequence goes on from JASJDR010000295.1 coordinate 2,196, forward strand.
GCACCCAGATTGCAGAATACCGATGAAGCAGGGGGTTTTTCTGAACACTTCAAGGAGGCGCTCCAAGCTGTCTATGCAGCCCAAGCCAATACTGACGAGACCCAGCGATTTCTGGCCTGCACCACCAAGGTCGGTTGGCAAGCGGATCGCTATCTCTGGCAAGGAAAACCATTTAAAACTTGCAAGGATGCAGTCGGTCACTCCGTACTAACTGCTGATGAGTCTGAGATAGGTGTTGTCCCTATCTATGGGGGAATATCCTGGACTAATCACCCAATTACTCAGATTTGGTATCCTTCCGATGCCTATCATGATCAAAAAGGTGTGTTAACTGGAGCCTATAATTTCGGAAATGATGCCGCTGAATCAGGCCGCATGTCTGTCCAGCAAAGGCTAGACCAGGCTCGGGAAGGGGCAGCCCTGTTTGGAGGAGACTTCGCAAAAGGTCTCCAGCATGGGCTTGCTATTGCTTGGCAAAATATGGCATACATTAAGGGAGGTTGGGCTCAGTGGAGCAACGTTGACGACAGTGTCCGACACTACAACCAAATTATTCAGGGCACCGGGGTCGACGGCGCAACAAATCCCTGCTTCTTCATCGTTGGCGATCAAGTGTCGTCTTTACCTGGCTGGCAGGAAGGAGCAATTGCCTCAGCTCTCAATGCAATTAGCCGTTTGGTACATCCTGATCGGCCACTCCCCTACCTCAGTGCCTTACCCGATACACGATTAATGGTCGAGGGTCTGTAGCTGGTGTATAACTTCAAATATTCTCAACCGCGATCAGGCGAAGCCTGGCACTGCGTGGTCAGGCGAAGGCTGGCACTGCGCGATCGCGCTATTTTCCTCTTCTAGCTTAATTAGTTCTTGTGCCTGTTCACTATCACCGTATTGTTGTTGAATTTCAGCAATTCTTTTTTCCAGCCTAAGCCTTTCGGCTACCAACTCATTTTGTCTTCTTTGCTCGTTAGTTCCTCTTTGAACTGCTATATAGAAACCAAATCGAACCAGTCTAGAGCAAAACAACAAGTGGAACATCAAGAAAAAACTATCAGTAATGTTTTAAAAAGCTAAGTTGTTTAACTAAGGACAATATGCGCTTCAAATTGTATCAACATATATTTCGAGTTACATTGTGGCATAATTCGTCATAAACAAAATTTTTAAAACTTAAGCGATCAGTAACCACGATGCAGAAGATCATTATTGTTGGAGCGGGCCCAGCAGGACTTTTACTTGCTCATTATCTCCTTTCTAGAGGAAATTACCAAGTAGAGATTTATGAACGTCGTCCTGATCCCAGGTCAGTAGAGCAATCAACGCAACGGATATTCCCTCTTGCTCTACAAACAAGAGGAATGCAAGCGATCAGGGGCATTCCTAAATTAGAAGAAGCTTTAACCAAAGAAGGAATTTGGGCTCAAGGTGTTTTTATCCACCGTAAAAAAGGTGAACCCCGCAAAGTTAAACGAAAAAATCCTTCTCTAGTAATTGACCGCAACCGTCTTACCCTCATACTGCTTCAAGAATTGCTAGACTCCTATGACAGCAATTTGGTCAGGGTTAAATTTGATTGTAACTGTGTGGGAGTTAATCAAGCAGACCAAACACTGACGATTCAATCTGCAGAAGAGAATTTTTTAGTTTCTTTTGAGAACCTAGTGGCTGCAGATGGGTCAAGATCTCAAGTTAGAGAAGTCTTGGCATCTCAAGGAAATCTTCATTGTCAACAGGAATTTATTCCCGATGTTTACAAATCACTATTTGTCTCTCGCGTAAGCCCAGACAAAACTATCGAGTTTGGGGGAAATGTTCTTCATACTTGGACCATAGCGCGAGGGATCCGTTTAGTAATGGTTCCTCAACCGGATAATTGTCTCCATGGTACCTTTATTTTTCCTCCTGATAAAAACCCTCTGGAAAATTTGACTACAGGAGAAGCGATTTTAGATTATTTTGCCGAGAAAATTCCCAGTTTAAGACCATTGATGACTTTGGAAGATGCAGAGGCCTTCAGACAAAGGCCGGTATCGAAAATTCTCACGGTAAAATGCGATCGTCTCAACGTGGGAGGACAGATCTTGCTTATTGGTGATGCTGCTCATGCAGTTTCCCCCTCTATTGGACAAGGCTGTAATGCGTCCCTGCAAGATGCTATGATTTTTGCTCAAGTTTTAGATCAATATCAAGATGATTGGGAAAAAGCTCTTCCTGCTTTTACTAGCCAACGCTTAGAAGATGTTCACGCCTTGCGAGATTTATCAGATTATACTGTTCCTCGCTCTAAATGGATGATTCTGGAGATGATTTTTCATCTCACCTTAGGAAAAAGATTACGCCCTTGGTTTCCGCAAATCTTTCGTCCATTGCCTATGGAGTTAATTATGGAAGAAGCAACTCCCTACTCTGAAGTACTTAAACAAAGCCAAAAATGGATTAGTCGAGTTCGCAATTCCATGACGAGCTAATCAAAAATTATCTATAAAGCGATCGCTGATTTCAGATAAACTTAGAGCAATGCCTGAACTTTTTCCTGAACTTTTCTCAACTAAAAGGGATTTTTTCTACCTGAGATAAGGAACATACTTAAGTCATCAACAAAAAGCAAGGAGAACACATTATGCAATTACGTTTTTTAGGTCAGGCTTACTCTGCTTCTCATAAGCAAGTGAAAACAACTAGTTCAGAACATACTGCTCATTTCTTAGGACAAAGTTATACTCCTCGCCGTCCTGTTAAAACCAGTAATTATCAATTAGGTCTCAGAAAATATCGTGGTATTGCCTATGGTGGTTAGTTGTCAATCTTTCTTGAATCCTTCAGTTAATGCCAGTTTTGCTATAAGACTGGTTTTTTTATTAGAACGAGATCTTGTGAAGCGAGGTACTGCATAGTCGTAAGGATCGAACTTCTCCTGCTTTTCAATGTTTTGGTGACTTCCAGATAGCTGATAAAAGTTTTTCCGCACCAAAGCGTACGGGATCGGTACAAGGCAATCCCGTAAGTTCGGATACTTGTGAGATAGCTTGCTGTGCTTGTTCACGGTCAAGATGAGAGGTCTTAAGAGCGATCGCTTTGACTTGAACATCTCCAAAAGTACCCGCGGCGCTGGCTACTGCGTTATAGAGTTGAACCACTTTCGGTAAGGGAGGAATTAAGACATCTGGGAAATCATGAATATGTGTTTGTCCGGCACAATGAACTAGGATTAAATCTGTGGGTTGGCTCCCGCGAATTAGAGATAATGTAGCGGTTGAGCCTGGATGTAGTAGAGAGCCTTGCCCTTCGATCAACAGTAAATCGCAGTTTTGACCTAGCTCTAGAGCCATTTTTTCGACGGCACCCGCAGCAAAATCAACTTTCACCGCATCTAAAGGAATGCCTTGTCCAGAAATAGCGATTCCGCCCTGTCCTGTGGCCAAAAATTGACTTTTGATCCCTTGTTTTAAAGCTGTACGATGTAATTCTAAGCTAGTAGACATTTTGCCGATTGCCATATCTGTGCCTACGGTTAAAATTCTCTGACAAGCCAGAGAGCGTGCTTTTCCTTTACCAATACCTAACCCTTTAGGCTCTTGACGAATATCCCAAATCCATTGTTGGGCTTGTAATTGCGGGAATTTTGGAGCTAGAGGGGTATGTAAACCATTAACCAAAGATAAGCCAGAGGCGATCGCTTTTTCTAGCTCATCCCACCAGGCAGCAGGTAATGCACCCCCCGAAGGAGCGATCCCAATTAACAAAACTTCAGGATCATAGGGCAAAGCTTCTGTGATATTAGCAACTATAGGTATGTTATGGGGAATTCCCGTAACTTCTGGTAAAGATTGTCCCTGGGCTTGATAATCAATTACGGCCACCACAGAAGTTTCGCTATAACGTAAGAATGCTAATCCTGTTTTGCCATGAGTGCCATAGATCCCTTCGTGAAGCAGGATCGCCACGCGGTGTTTAGGGGTAAGGAATGGGCTGTTATGCATTGAAGTAGGTAGGTGTAATTAAAGAGAAAATAGTGATGACAGCAGTAGATTTTTTTGGGAGACCCATTCTTTAATTAATTTGATATGAGTTCTGAAGCTATGTCAAGCTGACACACCCAAACCAGGCTGATTATTAGGTAACAATCTGCCATCTTCAACCATTGCACCCCGAAAAGGATCGTCAAATAAATTAAGATGACTATCTAAATCTAAATAATCAGCCCAGGGGGCAAGATGAGCCATCGCCGTATTAGCCAAACTACTATCAGAATAGCAACCCAACATCACTTTTAAACCACAAGCTTGAGCCACATGAATGGCTTTGATAGCTTCAGTTAAGCCACCAGTTTTCATAATTTTTACATTTACTCCGGCAACGGAGTTGGCTAATTTGGGGATCTCTTCACTGGTGAAGCAGCTTTCATCCACAAAAATCGGCAATGGAGAATGATTAGCTAAAGTTGCTAGCTTAGTTTCTTCTCCCACCGGTAAAGGTTGTTCAATATATTCTACGCCTTGATTACTTAACCATTTTGACATTGCGATCGCATCAGCTAAACTCCATCCTCCATTAGCATCCACCGTTAATCTGAGATCTGGAGCCACGGATTTTACAGCTTCTACCATAGCTTTATCTGCTGCAATACCTAAAGGATTTCCTAATTTTAGTTTCAATATTTTTACTGTAATCGTATCTTGCCAATCTCGAACTCTTTGAATAGCAGCTTCAGCAGTATTGATTCCCACGGTGACGGATATAGGTTGAATCCGTTCTAGATTCAAACCCCATAATTGCCATAGGGGTAAACCAGCTTTTTTCCCTAACCAATCATGTAATGCGATATCAATCGCTGCTTTGGCGCCCGAGGATAATGATAATTGATTGAGTTTCACGGCAATTGCTTGTCTTTGCAGAGGATGAAAATCCTGTAAATGAGGAATAGCTGATGTAATTTCTTGTAACAGTTGTTCTGTGGTAATTCTTTGATTTTTTACCACAGAAAAAGGCGAAGCTTCTCCCCATCCTTCCATGCCATCTGCTGCTATTTTTAACCACAGATTTGTAGTTTTACTAGTCGTTCCACGACTAATTTGAAGCGGAAATTTTTTATGGACAGTGAAAGTTGAAACTTTTATTTTCATAGATCTGAAAAACCTGTAGTCCTATCCTTTCTATTTCGATTATTACCTCAGTGATAATCTGGGCAATTTTCGCTGAATTTAATGGCAAGTTCGGGAGTTTTCTCTTGAATCATGATGCTTTTCCATAACTTATCACCTATTCAAGCTAATATCATTGGCAAGGTTTACTGACAAATTTTAGTTTTATTTAGGGATATTTGGTCATCCTCAGAGTAAAAGAGCGATCGCTATACTTTGATTTAAAGCAATGTCAGAGCGATCCTGTCGATTTATCTCTCTTCCAAAAGAAGACCCTCGGCTACGCCGATGGGATGAATTTTGGTCATCCATAACATAATAACACGAAATCTGGTATAATCACATTAGTGAATATCGGTTTTCAGATGATATCTTTCACCTACGAATACAAGTTAAAGCCAACTAAAAAACAGATTAAAGATATAGAAATATATCTTGATATTTCTTGTGCAGTTTACAACTGGAATCATAGGGAAAGGAAAGACTGGATACAGTCGAGAAAAAGTCCAATTGACCGATGTTCAATTGAAAAAGAATATATCATTCCTGCCGATAAACCTTTTCCTAACTACAATATTCAAGCTCAGAATCTAACCCAATCTAAAAAACAATATCCACATTTAGCACAAGTTCATTCTCAAGTCTTGCAGTCTACTTTAAAAAGACTAGATCAAGCCTGG
>JASJDR010000296.1 GCA_030065615.1 Xenococcus sp. MO_188.B8
AGATAATCCCACCTTAGAAACTAGCGCGATCGAAAAGAATTATATGCCATGATTAACATTACAATTGCCTGGATGGCATTACCGTTTTTTGTCGGATTTCTGATTTATCTGCTACCGAAACTCGACCGCCTTCTCGCACTAGGAATGGCATTAGCTTCTGCTGCCTATGCTGCACTACTATTTTTAGCGCCATCGCCTCTAGATATCAAATTACTAGACAATTTTGGCGTTACTTTAGCGGTAGATCAACTAAGTGGCTTTTTTATCCTGACTAATGCTTTAGTGAGCGCAGCAGTGATTCTTTACTGTTGGCAAAGCGATAAAAAGTCTTTTTTCTACATGCAGGCAATTATTCTGCATGGCAGCGTTAACGCTACTTTTATCTGTGCTGACTTTATCAGTTTGTACGTAGCCTTAGAAGTAATCAGTGTGGCGGCGTTTCTCTTGATTGCCTATCCTCGTACAGATAGATCTATCTGGGTAGGATTGCGCTATCTCTTTGTCAGCAACACCGCAATGCTGTTTTATCTAGTGGGGGCGGTGCTAGTATATCAAGCCCATCATTCCTTCAATTTTGCAGGTTTGCGTGGTGCTCCTCCAGAAGCGATCGCTTTAATCTTTTTGGGCTTATTAGCCAAGGGAGGGATCTTTGTCCCCGGCTTGTGGTTGCCTTTAACTCACTCCGAATCACAAACTCCAGTATCAGCAATGCTTTCTGGTGCGGTAGTCAAATCAGCGGTATTCCCCTTAGTGCGTTGTGCGCTGATGTTAGAGGAAATCGACCCTATTGTGAGATTGTTTGGTGTTGGGACCGCACTTTTAGGAGTAGGCTATGCCGTATTTGAAAAAGATACTAAGCGGATGCTGGCGTTTCACACTATTTCTCAGTTAGGATTTGTCCTCGCTGCACCAGTAGCAGGTGGTTTCTATGCTTTGACCCACGGGTTAGTGAAATCTGCTCTCTTTTTGCTTGCTGGTAATTTACCCAGTCGTAACTTCAAGGAGTTGCAGTATAAACCTATTGATACCAAGATTTGGCTGGCTCTAATTATCGCTAGTTTTTCGATTTCTGGCTTGCCCCTACTGGCTGGATTTGGAGCTAAGGTGTTAACCACTAAGAATCTACTATCCTGGGAGGTTATTGGGATGAACATTGCCGCATTGGGGACAGCAATTTCCTTTGCTAAATTTATCTTTCTCCCTCATGGCAAGTCAACTCAAACCACCCCTAATAATGGGGGCAAGGAAAAAAGTAAAATATCGCCTGGTTTTTGGTGGGCCATGGTGATCTTACTCGGTGGATTGATCGCCGCAAATGGTTTTTATTTAGACGCTTACAAAATGAAGAATATCGTCAAAGCAATGGCGACAGTTCCTATTGGTTGGCTGGCATATCTTTTGATTTTCAAGAGGTCAGCGATTAAGTTACCCAGGACGATCGAAAAATTCGATCATCAGATTGGGATCATGAGCTTAATGTTAATCTTATTGTTCTGGATAGTATGGGCACAATCACGTTTTTTAATATAGTACTCCGACTGGCACTTTGGTTTTTACTCACTGCCGATCTTAGTCTGGAAAATATTGTCATGGGTGTCGCGATCGCCTTATTGTTGCCATTGCCCCGCAGCGATAAATTTTCCTCAACCTTAAAAGATTGGCTGGGGGTATTTTGGAAAATTATCATCGCTATTCCCCAAGCATACATCGAAGCAATCCAAATCATGCTTCTGCCCCATAATCACGAAAAGATGGTTATGGAAAAAGTCAAACCTAGACGAACACCAGGACTAGTATTTCTGGATATCTTTCTGATCACTTTTACCCCCAAAACCATTGTTACAAGATACCTCGAAGGAGAATATTATGAAGTACATCATGTTCGATGGCGCAAAGAACCGGCTGAATCTCAGTCTGAGGGGAGGAAGAGTTTGGGTAAAGAGCTAGCAGCCAGAAAAAAGAACTGAAAACTCTGATTCAGATATACCATCAGCAACTTAGGAGAAAACAAGCATGGACTCGATCTTAATTGCCATGATTTTGGCTTTGCTCATACCGATGTATAAAGCCTTGCAGGATGATGATATCTGGCAAAATATGCTCGCATTTGCCAGTATTGCTACCAAAACCTCAATTATGATGCTCTTTATTTCCGTATTGCGGGATGATTGGATGATTGGGGTAGTTGCAATCATTATCTTGAGTGTGGGTAATGCGGGATTAATGCTAATGGCACATTTAATTAAACGAATCAACGAAGTATAATGGAAATTTTCAGTTACACCTGTATGGTGATCGGTATTATCTTTTGGTTTTGGGGCACATTGCCCCTGATAGGAAAGAGATCGGTTTTATTTAAACTCCACAGTCTTTCCGTGGCCGATACCCTTGGCTCCATGAGCATCATTATCGGTTTACTGCTCAAGATACCCATTGAATGGCCCCTGTTGCTCTTGGCAATTATCTCCTTGGCAATTTGGAATACAGTTTTAGGTTATGTCTTGGCGTACTGTTCGATTGAGGGAGGAAAATAATGAGTGATCACGATATTTATATTTATGCCATCATCGCCCTGTTACCGCTATCAGCTTTGGTATCTGTATTGCAAGTCAATCCCTACAATGCTTTAGTCATCAGAGCTATCTTAGGAGCAGTAGCAGCATTAGTATATGCGATTTTAGGGGCGGCGGACGTGGCTCTAACTGAAGCTTTGGTCGGTACGATGTTAGCAGTTGCCCTCTATGTGGTTGCAGTGCGCTCCTCTTTAGTAATGCGTTTGGGGATAGTTAAAACTCAGCTTCCTTCAGACAGCGAACGTGAGTTAGCGGGTATAGTTACGGAGAAATACGCACAAGAGGAGATCAATGACCATCTTAGCTATGACCAGCTGAGCTCTCTTCAGACCACTATGTTTAAAGATGTTGAGCTAGAACCAGCAAGTGAGTTGGCAGAACTAATACCGAATCTCAAAAAAATTATTCGTAAACATCATTTGCGTCTGGAGTTAGTAGAATATCCCAATTCAGCAGCTTTAGAACAGGCATTGATGTCTAAAGAAGTTCACGCTATTTGTAGCCAAAGAGAACAAAGGGAGCAGATCTTAATTAGGGTTCATCGTCTCTTTGAAATTATGAAAACCGAGCTAACCTTACCAGGAACCATCCTGAAATACCAAACTGTATCTAACATGGAGGAGAAGCACTAATGCAGTGGATCTATATTGCAGCAGGAATCGTATTGTTAGTCAAAATGTTGGTCATTCCTAATCCAGCAGCCGAATGGGACGAATTCTCTATTGTTGAGTCTATAGTACAGGATACTAACGTCCCTAATGCTGTTTCGGGGATTATTTTTCGGAATCGACTCTATGACACAATTTTTGAGGTGGTGGTCTTTACAATCTCAATTTTGGGGGTTCGTTTTCTACTAGCCAATGAAAAACCCAAGGAGATGGTTTATCAATTTAAGGATGAGCCCTCCATTGTCCTAGCCCGTTTGGGAGCTACCATTGCGGCTCTGGTTAGTATCGAATTAGCAGTTCGGGGACATCTTAGTCCTGGTGGTGGTTTTGCCGCTGGCGTAGCTGGGGGAACTGCGATTGGTTTGATTGCCATTACCTCATCCTCCCAGTTGATGGAAGAAATCTATAGAGTCTCGAATGCTGCTACCTGGGAAAAGATTTCCGTTCTGGTTTTTATTTTCTTGGCGGTTTTAACCCTTATTGGATGGCAATTACCCCAGGGAGAATTAGGTACGCTCTTCAGTGGCGGGGTGATTCCTTTACTCAATATCCTGGTAGCAATCAAAGTGGCCTTAGGTTCTTGGGCGGTTCTTCTCTTATTTATTCGCTATCGGGGATTACTTTAAAACCTTCAACTAATAGTAAATTCAGATAAACTTGTCCTCAAATGAACAAAATATTAGAAGCTGCTTAAATTATTTTTAACGTTTTAGGTACTTCTCAATTTTGATTACCCTTACTAAATAATTTAAAATAAAAATTTAAATTATCTTACTAAAATTTTTATCGTTCAAATTAAATTCTGACTTGTATCAGGTATTTAAAAATCTTATTTAAGATCAGAGAACTTAAATGTAATTAAATTCCTTTAGAGTCTAGTTGTGGAACTCAAGGGTTTAAGCAAGTACCTATGTTAGTTTATACAATCGCCTAATGCCAATCAGCTATCTGACAAAAATAATTACGTAAGAGCTTGATACTCTGTCTTCCTACCTTGATAACTTTGCCCTCTGAGTAATAAATCTCGTCGTTTGATAGATTGAGTATTCTAAAATAATTGATATTATCTTAAGTTTCAATAGTTGTAATATCGATTTTTAACCCAAAAAATGGAGATTCTGATTGTCGAAGACGAACAAGAAATTGCCGCAATTATCCAGGAATGTTTGGAAGCAGAAGGATTTTCCTGCCAGGTCTGTCATGATGGCCATTCTGCTTTGCGAATCTTTTCCGAAAAACAACCTGATTTGATTATCCTTGATCTTAGGCTACCTAGCTTAGATGGACTAGAAGTATGCGCTCAAATTCGCCAACAACAAGTAGCCCACGATCCCTATATTTTAATGCTGACCTCCCGAGGAGAAGAAATAGATCGCATTATTGGTTTATCTACAGGAGCGGATGATTATTACATCAAGCCCTTCAGTCCCAGAGAATTAGTTGCTAGAGTCCGTGCCTTATTGCGTCGTCGTTTGCGAGAATGCGATCGCTCTCAATTACTCCGGACAAAATCCTTTACTATCGATCTCGAACAACATTGTGTAAGTTGCCATCTCGATCGCGAATCACCAAAAAATTTGGATTTATCTTCTTCTGAGTTTAAATTAATGACTCTGTTTCTCAAACATCCAGGAAGAGTCTGGGAACGAGGTCAACTTATAGAAAAACTCTGGGGAGACGATTTCTTCGGTGAAGAGAGAGTGATCGATACTCATATTGCCAGATTACGCAAAAAAATTGAACCTTACCCGAGTAAACCAAGATTTGTTAAAACCGTAGTCGGAGTAGGTTACAAATTTGAAGATTCATAGCAAAAAATGATCAAGCTCAATTTACAAGTCCGACTCTTTTTTTCTCATCTTTTAGTTACTATTGTCGGTGAAACTGCTTATTCCGTGGTGGGCAATTTTTTTTCACCTCGATTTTTTCAAATCCATCTTCAACATCTTGAAGGCAAAGGCTTAACTATTGGCAACGCTAATGCTCAACTATTGGAAGTATTTGAAGCTGCCTGGATTCGAGGCAATTTATGGTCATTGTTAATCGGTACCTTAGCAGCTGCAATTCTAAGCTATTGGATCGCCATGAGAATCGTACAGCCATTGAACCAATTAGAAACAATTGTCTATCAATTTGCCAACGGTCAACTGGATAAGCGAATGCCAAATCTAGAGATCCCCGAATTAAATAGCTTGGCAAAGAGTTTTAATCGCATGGCGGCTACTTTAGAAGAGGTAGAGGAGAGAAGACGGGAAATTATCGATGATCTAACCCATGAATTGCGCACGCCTCTGACTATTATTCGCGGGCGTCTAGAAGAAATCGCCGATGGTATCATTGTGGCTAATTCTCAAATCTATTCGCGACTGATTCGCGAAACTAAGCGTTTACAGCGTTTAATAAACGATTTACAAGAACTATCTCAGGCTGAAATCGGCAATCTATCTTTGAATCGACAGCCAACTAATCTACAGTATTTTTTTAAACTATTGGTAGAAAAATTCACCGACCAGTTGCTCGATAGCGATCGCGTTTTGAATTTAGATTGTCCGACTAATTTACCCTACGTCATGGTAGATCGCGATCGCCTTGAACAGATTTTAGTCAATTTATTTAGTAACGCCTTTCGCCATACTTCTCAAGGTTCAATTACTCTGAAAGCTTGGTCTGATAGCGATCAAGTCTGGATCTCTGTCCAAGATACTGGTTCAGGAATTGCCCCCGAAGAATTACCCCATGTTTTTCGACGCTTCTGGCGTTCGCCAGAATCCCGTTCTCAGAAATATGGTGGTACAGGAATTGGTTTAGCAATCTGTCGTCGTTTGATAGAACTTCATGGAGGAAAAATATTTGTCGAAAGTCAGTTAGGAGTAGGCAGTACCTTTAAATTTTTCTTACCGATAAATGTTCGAGTTGATAATGGTATTCGTCAAAATTGACATCAATCTGGCATAAATCTGCAATATAAATTTTATAATCTATATTATCTTCCTTGATTAAGTCATTTTTTCCTAATGATTGTCCTCAATCGAAACTAGAATCGCATTTAGGAAGACTCTCTTAGGTGATTTCTAGGAATGATTATAGCGGTTCTCAGATTCTCAGATTTATGAGGTACACCTTGGTGTTCCCCGTTCCCTATTCCCTGTTCCCTAAAGCAGAGCCTTATGTATCTCACTAATTCGAGAATGGCTATATACCAAGTCACTAACCCATAAATATACCTTGTAATAATTGCTAACTACTATAGCTGGTATTTTTTTGTCAGAAATCACCTTAAACGACAAAACTCTCAAGAGCCCAGTAGCCAAGTAAGCTACACACCACAATTTAACCTACAGTAATTTTTCCGACTAATGGTAATAAAACGGTTCGCAGCCTCATGACTCCCGTTTATTGCAAGAGCGAGAGCAGTTTAAAATTGTTAGTCATCTATTATTAGAGTTTAATTTCGTAATTATTTTAAATTAGCGTTTGTCAAAACTGACAATAAATTGTCATAGCCATGAAAGAACAGCTTGTTAATCTAGACAACAAGCAAATCTCAGTTGTTATCAACTTCGAAAGAAAGGCTATGAATAGAATAGTTATCCCTACTGCTCCCATACTTGCCTTCGTCATCTTCCAGATTCTCTACTGGTACTGTCCACAACCTGATTCAGAAACATCAGACTTTTTTATGACAGTACAAAATAAGCAATACCCCATAAAATTAAGATTTATTAAAGCGTATAATTTACCAGTATTACATTCAATATAACTATTATCATCTACAACTATGCAATCACTTACAACTATTGCTCTGATATCGGTCAAGAGCGATCCCACTATAGAAACAGGAAGCCAAAATGTTTATGTCCGTAAAGTAGGAGAAGCGTTATCTCGATTAGGATGGCAAGTAGATATGTTTACTCGTAAAACTGATGCCACTCAATCAGATATTGTGCAACACAATCTCAATTGTCGAACTATTCGCCTCACTGCTGGACCAGAAGAATTTTTACCTCGACAAAGACTCATTGGTTATTTACCTGAGTTTCTCAAACAACTGCGTCAGTTTCAACAAGCTAATAAGATTCAATATCGTTTGATTCATACAAATTATTGGCTGTCGGCTTGGGTAGGTATGGAACTCAAAAAAATCCAACCCCTCAAGCATGTCCATACTTATCATTACCTTGGAGCAGTTCAATATGCTGACATCAACCATTTTTCCAATCTTACTAAAACTCGTTTGGCGATTGAAAAAACTTGTTTGGAAACAGCCGATCTGACTATTGCTACCTGCCCTCAACAAAGGGAATACCTGAGAGAATTATTTTCTGCTCAAGGAAACATCGAGATTATTCCCTATGGAACAGATACTAATGAGTATGGCTCAGTTGCTTATGTAACAGCAAGGAAAAAATTAGGAATCGAACCAGACGTCTTTAACATTCTTCATGTCGGCAGATATAGTCAGCATCAAGGAGTTGAAGTTCTATTAAAAGCAGTTAGTAAAATATATTTATCTAACGCAACTAATATCAGTATGAATTTAGTTAGTAGTTCTCATCGTCATTTTAGTAATCAATTAGAAAGAAAACATATTGGAAATCTAATCCGAAACTTAGGTATTGCAAACATTACCACTGTTGTAGAGCAGCTTAGCCGAGAAGAACTAGCAATTTACTATGCTGCTGCCGATGTCTGCATTGTGCTAAATGACTATAATCTTTCGGGAATCG
>JASJDR010000010.1 GCA_030065615.1 Xenococcus sp. MO_188.B8
TGAACAATTGATGAAGTCACTTGCTTTTTGTGAAGTTACTCATTGCTTTCTAGAATAAAGTTTGCTATCTATGTAGAATTATCACCAGTGATTTTTAGGAAATTAAGTAAAAAGATAGGAAAAAATGTAAAACTTTATACTAATCTTGCCTTTCTAGCTGCAAAAATGTAAAATAATCGAGATTTTCAGAGGCATCTAACTATAAAAGCCTAAGGATTTATACTTATTTGCAAGTCAAGTATTTTTGCCTAGTTATTAATATGTATTTCAAGACTTTTAAATTAATGAATTGTAAAATCTTTTTTAGTAACAACTCTTCATAAAAATGCATTGATTGCCAAATTTTTCACCAAAACATGATGGATATTAGGTAAAGTTACTAATGAACAAACCAAAGCAAAAAAGAAATCGTGGGGTTATTCTCACCCCAGAAGGATTAGAAAAACTTCAAGAAGCAAGATCTGAATGGGAATATAAAACGAATTTTGGCGAAAGATATACCTATGAAAAAATTAGCGAGTTGACTAATTTAGATATCAACACCATCAAGAAAGTATTGGTAGCTAAGGAGGGGGTTGATAAGCGATCGCTAGAGCGTTGTTTTCTGGCTTTTCAATTAACATTAGCTGAAGAGTACTATACAAAACCGAATCCTAATAGACGTCAAGATTGGGGAGAATCAGTTGCCGTTGACCATTTTTTTGGGCGTACCGCTGAACTCGATACTTTAGAAAATTGGCTGTTAAAAGATCACTGTCGATTAGTGGCACTCCTGGGAATGGGAGGTATTGGTAAAACAACTTTATCAATTAAATTTGCTAGACAAATTGAGGGGAAATTTGATTGCGTGATCTGGAAATCTCTCCGAGATGCTCCTCCCGTTGAAGAAATTCTGGCAAACCTCATTGAATTTCTGTCGGGCGGCAAACAAACGGAGGCTGATTTACCCCAAAGGCTAGGTGAGAGAATAACGCGGCTCATGGATTATCTCCGCTCTCTGCGCTGTCTGATTTTTCTAGATAATGCTGAATCCTTGCTAGATGAAGGTATTCGAACAGGAAAATATCGCCGGGGATACGAAGGATATGGCGAGCTGCTAAGACGAATAGGAGACTCAAATCACAGTAGCTGCTTGATACTAACGTCGCGAGAAAAACCCAAAGAAGTAGCTATCTTAGAAGGAAAAAGGCTTGCGGTTCGTTCATTACAATTAAAGGGTTTAAGGGAAAAAGAAGGGCAGGAAATCTTTAAAGTCAAGGGACTTTCAGGCTCAGAGTTAGAATTAAAAGCTCTTAGCGATCGCTATGCTGGCAATCCCCTGGCTTTGAAAGTCGTAGCGACAACTATTCAAGATCTATTTGCTGGCAATATTGCTGAATTTTTGTGCCAAGAAATGGCGGTTTTTGGTGATATTCGCGATATTTTAAATCAGCAATTTGAGCGCCTATCGAATCTGGAGCAGGAGATTATGTATTGGTTGGCGATCGCCCGTGAGCCAATCTCGCTTGCTGAATTACGAGAAGATTTTGTATTGCAAGTATCACCAATAAAATTGCTAGAAGCCATTGAATCTTTATCGAGGCGTTCTTTAATTGAAAAAAATGCTTCTCGTTTTACACAGCAACCCGTAGTAATGGAGTATGTAACAAGTCACTTGATCGAGGCAGTCTGTGAAGAAATTGTGCGTCAGCAGCCTAGATTGTTTCGAGATCATGCTCTGATGAAAGCGACAGCAAAAGACTATATTAGGGAAAATCAAATTCGCCTAATTCTTCAACCAGTTATAGATGAGCTTTTAGCTATTTTTCGAAGCAAGAAAGATCTTGAAGACTGTTTACGTCAAATTCTAGTAACCATGCAAGAGACATCTCCACTAGAAAAATGGTACACGGCAGGAAATATTCTCAATCTATTTTGTCAGCTAGAAACTGACTTAACTTGTTATAATTTCTCTAATTTGTGTGTTTGGCAAGCAGATCTACGTCAGGCAAGATTGCATAAAGTTAATTTCCAAAATGCAGATTTATCGAAGTCAGTTTTTGCCGAAAATTTTGGGGGAATTTGGGCAGTAGCCTTTAGCCCCGATGGACAGTATTTAGCTACTGGAGATACCAAAGGAGATATTCTCTTACGACGAGTATCAGATGGTCAAGCTATTCGTAGTTTTGAGGCTCATAATGGCTGGGTAGTCTCCCTTGCTTTTAGCCCCGATGGCAATATCTTAGCTAGCGGAAGTTGTGACTGTACGGCAAAGCTATGGGATGTTAACTTTGGTCAATGCCTTTATAGTTTAGATGAACACGAACATGAAGTCTGGTCAGTAGCTTTTAGTCCTGATGGTCAAACCTTAGCTAGTGGATGTGACGATAATAAAGCAAGATTATGGAGTGTCAGTACAGGGGAATGTCTTAGAATTTTCGAGGGCCATAATAATGAGATTCTCTCGGTAGCTTTCAGTTTGGATGGGCAAGAGCTAATAAGCGGAAGTCACGACAGTACAATAAGTTTTTGGGATATTGAGACGGGAAAGTGTAACCAAGTTTTACAGGGACATGACGATGGCATCCGTTCCATTAGCGTCAGTCCCGACGGTAAAATGCTTGCCAGTAGTAGTAATGATAGGACAGTAAGACTGTGGGATATCCCAACTGGAGAATGCCTCAAAGTTTTTCAAGGTCATTCTAATGGGGTATGGTCTGTTGCTTTCTGCTCGCAAGGCAATCTTCTGGCTAGTGGCAGTGTCGACCAGACAGTAAGATTGTGGGATATCAAGACTGGAGAATGCATCAAAGTTTTTCAAGAACATTCTAACTGGATTAATTCAGTTGCATTCAATTCAAAGGGATATTGTTTAGCTAGTGGTAGTTACGATCAGTCAGTAAAGCTATGGAATGTCAATAATTATCAATGCTTTAAAACTTTCCAAGGATATAATAATCAAGCACTCTCGGTTTGTTTCAGTCCTAATGGTCAAATGCTGGCAAGTGGCGGTCACGATCAAAGAGTAAGGTTATGGGATATAAAAACTGGGCAAGTTGTGAAAACTATCCACGAACACAGTAATTGGGTTTTTTCAGTTGCTTTTAGTCCCAGGAATAATCTCTTAGCTAGTGGTAGTGGGGATAAAACTATAAAACTTTGTGATGTCAACACTGGAAAAGTGATAAAAATCTTTTGGGGTCACAAAGCTATAGTTCGATCAATTGCCTTTAGTCCCGATGGTCACACTCTGGCAAGTGGTAGCGAAGATCAAACTGTTAGGCTGTGGGATGTCAGAACTGGTCAGACTGTAAATATTTTACAGGGGCATAAAGCTGAAATTTGGTCAATTGCATTCAGCCCAGACAGTCAAAAGTTAGCCAGTGGTTCTTTTGATGGAACAGCTAAGTTATGGGATGTTTATACCGGTAAGTGCTCCAGAACCTTAGACCAACATTCAAGTTGGGTCTTGTCAGTTGCATTCTCTTCCGATAGCCAAACTTTATCTACTACCAGTCCAGATCAAACAATAAGACTTTGGAATACAAACACTGGAGAATGCATGGTAGTCTTACATGAGGATAAAGGCTATTCTCGATTAGTTACCTTTAGTAGAGATGATCAAACAATAGCTAGCTACAATCAAAATCACAATATCAAATTGTGGAATATTAGTAATGAAAAATGTTTTAAAGTTTTATCTGGTCATACAGCTTTGATTAACTCAATTGCTTTCAGCCCTGACGGGAAAACAATAGCCAGTAGTAGCGAAGATGAGACAATAAAGCTTTGGAATTTAAAAACTGGTGAGTGTGTAAAAACTTTAGTAGTAGAAAAACCATACGAGTCTTTGAACATCAAAGGAGTAGATGGTTTGGGCAAACCAAATATTAATACTCTTAAGGCATTGGGAGCTATTGACCATTAGTTTTTTATGAGCTGAGTGCTATTTTTTCGGCGTTGGTGAATGAGAAACATTATGCATTTACCAACACCATTTTTTTCAATAATTATTTTTTAACTCTCCAGAGAAAATAAGCTAACTAGAGCAGATGTCACTAAACCCTACTTTAGCTAGTTTATTCAAGTGGTCTTGGGATATCAAAAAGTATTATTGAGTTGAGATTTTTGACACACAACTAAAATTGCTCACATAGGATGATTAATATCGCTTGGCAATCCCTCTTGCTGGTATTCTTTAACTAAAATACTATCTAAATCAATCTCAATTCCGGACTGATTTAAAACTTCGAAGCTATTTTCAAAATGCTTGATTTTAGTAACTGTAGTAGTCATGAATAATTTTCCTATTATTTATTTGTTTGGAATCAATAAACAGTAAAAACTAAAATTTTTTATTAGTTTTTCACATTTAGATTTTTAGAGTCTCCAAGATTTGCTGAAGTTCTTCGTCTGATATGTAGCCTCCGCTTGGTGGACTGAAGCACAGCAATGCAGTTTCGTAACAGGCAACAGCTATACGGGTACGTTCTTTAGCATTAAGTTTTGTCACCATTTCTACTGTCTCTTTAGTGTGTTTTATATCTGCGCCAAAACTACTATGTACGCGTAAGTTACGAGTGGCATCAATCCCTTGAGGCATTAGTGAATCCACTTTCTCGATATATTCCAGTCCAATTCCCAGAGACATTCTTTCCATGGTGTAGGCGTAACCCACACAATCGATTGGGTCATTATCCCGCGCACTGCGAGTGAAGTAATCGATCAAAGCCATCGCAGCAGGGGGAACAAGCTTGTTGATAACTGCTTCACTATCGTACCCTAAGGATTGAATATCGAGTAAAGCAAGTCGATCATGACCCTTCTCCTCTTCTGCTTTTTGTAATGCCCACTGTGCCAATACATTATGACCATTGAGAGCAAAACCTTTTGCAGCATCTTTCATTAACTCAGGAACAGGAGAACATAGATAGTAAGAACCTGCCAATCGCCATACCCAACGCCTGAGGGTTAATGCAGGTGGTCTAACATTAGAATTTACTGCAAATTTAGCAGCTGCGATCGCTGTATCTAATAGCTTCCGAGTGGTAGCAAAACTTCCACTACATTCCATTGGATGAGCAAAGCGATCTTCGGCAGAGGTGGGACAATACAACCAAGCACGATCTTCTGTCGCTACTACTACTTTCCCTGGTGCAATCTGCGCCCATTCAGCATTAGTAAGATCGGATTGACGTTGATTAGCACTTGCTTTAGCAGCAAAAACTAACTTGTCAGTTTGTTTTTTTTCATCACCTATGTCATTGATATTAGGCATAAAAATCACAAATAAAATTCAACAAATAACTAGCGGTCAAGTCTATTAGTTTGGTGACTGAGAGAAGTCAGACCACATTTACTTTTCTTGGGCACAAAAATAAATTTAGGCCAAAAAAATTTAGGTATTTCTTTAAATAGAATTACGACAAATCTTGAGCTTTACTGTCCTATTTTGGACAATACTTAAAAGAGAAAGAGTTTTTTTTGGTATTGACTTATCAGCCATTTTATGTTTTGGCTTCAATTACAATTATTAGTCATTGGTTTAGGAAACAGCATCCGAAGTATTACTGAAATATTTACGTTGTATTACAAAAAATAAAAAGCTAAGAATTTACGTGTAATTTTATTTAATCCTGATTAATTACCTAATATTTATCTTGTTTTGATGAAAAACTTGGCATTCATTGCTTTTTTATGAAGAGTTGTGACTAAACAATATTTTATAATTTATTAATTTAAAAGTTTTTATATACATATTAATAAGCAGGTAAAAATACTTGACTTACAAATAAGTATAAATTCTTAGATTCCTATGATTAGATGATTTCCAGAAATATTTTTACCAGGTTTTGATCAAATTTATCTATTCACGAAGTCAGAGGAAGCCAAGGGGCTGATTCCGTCTTTGCACGGCGGAACTCGTACGCCCCGTCCGTCGTCTCAAGGCGGGATCTCTCTGACCTGTAGGGGCGCATCGTGATATGCCCCTAAGTCAGTTGTTACAATCAAGCTTTTAAGCTTTTTTGAATGGTGTTTTTATTTACGCCCACATCCACTAGAAGAAAAAATTTGTATAATATTTTACATTTTTTCCTATCTTTTTGCTTAATTTCTTAAAAATCACTGGTGATAATTTTATATAGATAGCAAACTTTATTCGGGAAGGCAATGAGAAACTTCACAAAAAGCAAGTGACTTCATCAATTGTTCAGGGAAATTTACTTAAGTATCATTTACTAAGTCGTGAGCAAGTAACAAGTAAAATTACATAACCTAGGTCTTTAAAGCGCTCATGATTTTTTGTTAGTCATTGCTCGAACAACCACATTACCTTATTTCGCAGTATCTATACCTACAACTACCCAAATAGTTTGGTAATTAGCTGAGAAGAGGGTCTCTCAGAGGTCACGATGAATCGTAATTTAGATAATTTATTAAATACTTTGTTGCCTAAGTTTTTAGGGTTTAGTTGTAATTTTGTTGACGATTTTCTTTGTCTTCTATTATCTAATTTGGGAATTCATCTAACCTGGTTGCAGTTTTGTAGTTATGGATTCATTGCTAGTAAATTAATCTATTGGCTAGTTAAATATCTTGTAAACTCAAAGAAATCCGCTTTGCTGGTCGCGTGGCAAGAATTTAGGTAATCGCAAGTAGCAAATTTCCAGCAACACTCTTTGTCAAAGAATAATAACAAAAGAGTTATCCAGAACAGACTGTGAAAACCAACATTCACAGTGCGATCACCATAGGGCGATCGCTTTTTGAGGCTGCCTGCCTAGAAGTCACCTCTGCTCCACCAAATCAACCGTGATAAATTTTCCAGGATTGCCAAAAAGTGTAAATAGCAAGAATTACCAATAACATGCGAAAAGCAAAACTGATTACATTATTGGATAATTTGGGCAGAAAACGAGTACTAACTTGAGCTCCGATGAGACCACCTGTACCCAATATAAGTCCTTCTACAAACAGAACATTGCCCTGAGAAGCATGACCGATACAAGCAGAGATTGCGGTCAGGACAATAACCCCTAAACTAGTCTGAATCGCAGCTTTGATTGATTCTCCCAGTAAAATAATTTGCAGTGGAACCATAATTACGCCACCACCAACACCAAATAAACCTGCCAAAACTCCTGCTGCACTGCCCGTGGTAATTCTGGCAACTATAGGATTACTACTTGAAGTTTGCTCCTGATGTTTGTACTTGGCAATTACGTGTTTGCGAAATTCAACCAGAAAAATATTGACGACGAGTAGCAATCCAAAAGCGAACAAAAGCAAAGCATCGGGAAATCTCTCTGCTAAATAAACACCAACTTGAGCCGCGAATAAAGCTGGCAATCCCAAGTAGAGGATGCTTTGTAGCTTAATATAACCCATACGCCAGTTTTGGATGGTGCCGGAGAGTGCGGTAATCGTGATAGCTAAAGCACTGGTTGCTACTGCCTGAATAGGTGTGTAACCTAAAGCTACTAAAAGCGGCACTAAAACTGTCCCTCCACCAATTCCTAAAAAGCCAGCTAAAATACCAGAAAAGAAACCACTAATACCGATAAATAGAGGATTTGCTAAAACCATAACTCAGTTTATTCCTTTAACCTTATAATCTATAGTTTTTCACTCTCAACACAATTCGTCGATTATAAAAATAATTAAATTGGGTCAAGTCGCAACAATACTTATAATTTTGTGTACCTACTTAGCTCCTCCGTTGAAAATCGCTCTCGCAGATCACTAAAGTAATCATTTTTATGCTGCTGCTCTTGCCTAGATTACAATCTTTGTCCTATTATTAAAAGTTGCTTAATCAGTAAGAATAAAAATCTTAGCCTATATTTAGTTTTTATTTTAAAGTGGTTACATTAGGAATAAATATCGATCACGTAGCAACTATTCGTCAAGCTAGAAAAACTGTAGAACCCGACCCAGTCGCTGCTGCGGTACTGGCAGAATTAGGCGGTGCTGATGGAATTACTGTTCATTTACGAGAAGATCGGCGTCACATCCAAGATCGTGATGTACATCTGTTACGTCAAACTGTGCGTAGTCACCTCAATTTAGAGATGGCACCTACTCAAGAGATGGTAGCGATCGCTCTTGGCCTTAAACCAGACTATGTTACTTTAGTACCAGAAAAACGAGAGGAAGTAACAACCGAAGGCGGCATCGATATTCTAGCTAATCGCGATCGCTTTACGGCAATAGTTAACCAATTACAAGGAGCTGCAATTCCTGTAAGTTGGTTTATCGACGCTGAATCTGAACAAATAGAAGCTGCTGCCAGTACTGGAGCCAAGTTTATCGAACTACATACAGGAAAATATGCCGATGCTGGGGACGAAGCTACTCAAGCCAAAGAACTAGCCGCTTTAGAAAAAGGTACCCAAATCGCGATCACTGCTGGGTTAAGAGTTAATGCCGGCCATGGTTTAACTTATTGGAATGTTTACCCTGTTGCCTGTATCCCAGGTATGGAAGAATTGAATATTGGCCACACAATTGTCAGTCGTGCTGTATTAGTGGGAATGGAAAGGGCAGTCAGAGAAATGAAACTTGCAATCCAAGGCCGACTCTAGCAGTTCTTCAATTAGTTCAATTAGTTCAAGATTACATTTAACCGGGGAAAACCAAAAATGACTACTTATCATTATGTTTTAGCTAGCCAAAAGTTCTTATTAGAAGAAGAGCCTTTTGACGAAGTTATCAAAGAAAGAATTCGTAATTATCAGGAAACAAATAAAGAAATAGATTTCTGGTTAATTAAACAGCCAGCATTTTTAGAAGCCCCAGAATTTGCTGCTATTAAAGCTAAATGTCCTCAACCATCAGCAGCCGTGATTTCAACTAATGAGCAATTTATTACTTGGTTAAAACTGAGATTAGAATATGTAATTACCGGTAGTTTTGAAGCCCCCTCTAATCATATTCCTGATGCGTTAGCTTCTTTAGAAAAAGCCGCCTAAGTTAGTTAACGTTAGCATCCAAAGAATTTGATTTGTTATGTCTGAAAGAAACAATTTGTTTTCTAGGATTTCGATGAACTTCATAAAGAATTCAGTTGAGGTTGGTTAAAGGGAAAAGGGGAAAGGCGAGAAGGAGAATTGAGAACAAAACTAATCAATTTTTGTCTCAATACCTGGATATATTAAGTCTCCTTCCAGAGGCTATTTTGGGCTTTTTAATCGTTTAGTATTAACCTTATAACATACAGTTTTTAACTCTAAAGTTATTATTTATTACTTAATTTTTCCAGCTGTTCTAATGTTCCCACGCTCATCAATTCCACACCTTTACAAGCTCTTTTTAATAAGCCAGTTAAAACTTTACCAGGGCCTACTTCAATAGCTCGAGTAATTTCTTGTTGGTTAAATTGTTCCATAATTTCTCGCCATCTTACAGAGCCTGTCATTTGTTGCACTAAACGTTGTTTTAATTCTACTCCTTTAATAGTTGGAATCGGTTCTACATTAGACAATACAGGAATCTTGGCATCGTTAAAAGTAATTTGATCTAATACTGATTGAAATTGTTCAGAAGCATCTGCCATCAAAGGAGAATGAAAAGCTCCAGAAACCTTGAGTTCTACTTTTCGTTTAGCTTTGACTTCTGTTAATACTTGTTCTACTGCTTCGGGAGTTCCTGAAATGACTACTTGACCGCCACTATTATCGTTTGCTAAAGTCACATCGGGATTAGCTTTAATCAGATTTTCTAATTGCTCTTGGTCAAATTTCATTAACGCAGCCATTTTCCCCCCAACAGCAGTATCCATTAATTCGGCACGTTTTTTGACTAAAAAAAGTCCTGATTCAAAGTCAAACACTCTTGAGGAATAAAGAGCAACATATTCCCCTAAACTATGTCCAGCTACTAACTGAGGAGCTGCTGTTTTTTCTAATAATAAATCAGCAATAATCGATTCAATTACATATAAACAAGGTTGGGTATAAAGAGTACGAGATAAACGAGTTTCTTCTCCTTGACAAATATCTAAAATAGACCAACCTAAAATTTTTTCTGCGATATCAAATTTAGTTTTTGCTACGGGGTTTTCTTGAAAATCAACTCCCATGCCTACTGCTTGAGAACCTTGTCCTGGAAATACCCACGCTGTTTTTGTCATCTGTTTAATATAATATTAATTATTTGTCTATTAGCAATAGAAAATTATCTCATAGAGTCGTAATATAGTTAAGTCTGTAACACTAAGTAAGACAATTTGACTAAAAAACTCAAAAAAATTCCCTCAAGCAGCAGTCAAAGCAGGAATAATAGCTTATATTAATCTAAGGTTCACCCCCAAACTCAACTCGGCCATGGACTATTTTGAAGATTTCAAGTTCATCATGGATCAGATGAGCGAGCTTGATGAGAATGGTGAACTCAAAAAGACATAATTTACTTTTATTTAATTTAGTTACTAGTTACTAGGAGTAACCAATAACTAAAGTACTAACTAACTTATTTTCTTATTTCTTTGGTAAGAGAGCTATAGGATTTATAGCAGTACTCCCATTAGTACGAATTTCAAAGTGAAGATGAGGGCCTGTACTATAACCAGTACTACCCATCTCCGCAATTTGTTGACCTTGTTTAACTTTTTGACCCTGACGGACAAAAATTTTGTTGTTATGGGCATATAAAGTCACACTACCATCAGGATGCTTAACTTTTACCAAGTTGCCATAACCGCCAGAATTCCAGCCTGCAAAAATGACTTCTCCTGCTCCTGCGGCGACGATGGGAGTACCAATGGGAGCAGCAATATCGATTCCTTTATGCATTCTTCCCCAACGCCAGCCATAGCCAGAAGTTAAAGTTCCTTGAGCTGGCCACATATAGCCATTAAAGAAGTTACTATTATCGGGTAAATACTCTTCTGGTTCAGATAATGGTGGAAGTTGTGGTTTTAATGTTTCTCTGATGCGAGAGTTCAGCAGTTGGTTGTAATTGTCTATGGGACTAATAGCAGAACTAAAGAGTAAGTCTTCTGATGATGAGTTAGTGGCTGAGGTGATATTTCTATCATCCTGACTTAGAGAAGGGATTGCACGGGGAGCATAGTTAGACTCTAATCTTTCTGAGTGGATTGTTGATCTATTACGATTTACACTGACTTCTGATTGGTCGTTATTCTGTTGACTTTGATATTGATGGCGCAGCCTATCAATGTCTGCTCTTAATTTAGAAATATAGGGGTCACGAACCTCTTCTTGGCTATTTGATAGACGAGAATTGCGATCGCTGTTAATTGTTTGGGCTGTTGAATTGACAGATCTGCCTCCCATTGGGCTTGTAGCAGAAGAGGAAACAAATTTTGTATTAGAGGAGGGAAAATTGGGTTTGGCATGGGGAAGATTAACTTGCTCTGATTCTTCAAGAGGAATTATCAGCCGATTGTTAACAGAAAGCCGATTCGGGTTTTTTATGTTATTGGCTTCAATAATTTTTGCCGCGGAAATGCCATAAAGACGAGCAATACTATTGATAGTATCTCCGGCACGAACTGTATAGATATGTTTAGTAATTTTTTTGCGGCTAATGTTTTGAGCTACACTCAGGGAAGGTAGCTGGGGTATCGTCACAGTAGTTACTGAGTTTGGATCTGAGTCTATGCGGGAGCGGATTTCGATGATAGAAGTCGGGACTAGAGATTCTTGTGCAGTCGCTAATTGTGGGTTTTCTACAATCGCCTGATCTTTTTGTGGTGTAGATTTACTAATCAAGATTGAGGAGTGAGAATTAGCTACTGACAAGTTTGTTAGAGTTGCTTGAGCCACTTGTGGAAAAGTAAAAATTGCCCCAAGGGAACTAGCGACAACTGCCAAACCTAAAACTTTAACTGATTGGTTTTGTGAAGAGCTATCAGAAGATTCTAAGCTAGTATTTTCGAGAGGTAAGAGTTGGTTAGGGGTTTGATCGTTTGCCGAAAGAAAGTTTAATAGGGTGATTACTTTGTCGTGCATATTTATAAGCTTTTTTGTAAGAAAGTTGGCCGAGTATATAAGTATAATTATTTAGTTAGGTAAATTATCCAGTTAGATACTTAATAAGATAGTTAGAGTTTACCTTGGTAATTTTAGGTAAGTAAACTATTTTTAACAGCAAGTTTTTTTATTACTTGTATTAAGTAAATTTTTAAGTGTCTTAAGGATTTTTTTATTTCAACGAAAGGTTAACCTGAAAATAAAATTTAAGCAAGTGTTACACAGTAATTTTTGTAATTTTTTATTTTTTCTGAATAAATATGACTATTACTTATGCTTTTTTGTAAAGCAAATAACTCAATTTGAGTTATTTGCTCTTAATTTCTTAATTGTCGTAAAGCTTCAAATAATGCCACAGATACGCTTACAGATAAATTAAGACTTCGTACTTGAGGTTGGGTGATCGAAATGTAGGCTCGATAATCACATAGATCCAGAACTTGTGCGGGTAAACCTTCTGTTTCACTGCCAAATAATAACCAGTCATTTTCTTGATATTGATAGTCGAGATAATTTCCGCTGCCACGGACAGTAAAACCAATTAACTTACCTCCTTTTTGGCGCTGCACTTGCCAAAAATCTTCTAAATTGAGATGATAATGCAGGTCTACGTAGGGCCAATAATCTAACCCGGCTCTTTTTAAATAGCGATCGCTGATTTCAAAGCCTAGAGGCGCAACTAAATGTAATTCAGTGCTGGTTGCAGCACAAGTACGAGCAATATTTCCTGTATTGGGAGGAATTTGAGGATAAACCAAAACAACACGCATATTTCAGTTATCAGTTATCAGTAAAAAGTTGATCCGACTTCTGTCTTCATCAAGCTACCATGATTGGTTGACAAAGTTTGGATTCTAAGTCTTTTTCTTGTTGAGTTGTGGTGTGGATTGCTTGTTGAATGATACTAGGAATATCCTGTCCCTGCTCATACATCTTTAACCATTGTTGAGCTGTATTGCCTAATCTTAATGTTTTTTTGATCGGGAGTAAGAAACAACCATAGCCGCGTTTTTTGGCCAAGGGAAAAACTTCTTGATAGAGTTCTTCGATCCAATCTCGTGCAGTTATTTTACGTCCATCTTGCCAATGGATTAATTCTGCGTCCAGACTATGGCGCGCTACTAATGATTCATTTTGATCTGCGATCGCGATTAAATCTGCTGCTAAATTGCTACTATCAAGACGACTCTTGTGTAAGGGATCTAAGTCGTGATTTTCCAGCATTTGATGAATCCTTGCTTCTAAAAGCGCAGTAATTGCCAGTAAAGATATTGGATCGACGATTAGATCACAAATCCTCATCTCTAAACGATTTAGCTTATAAGGACGACAATCACCATTAGGTCTTACCGATGACCAAAGATGACGAACATTCTGCATCGTCCCGATTTTTAACTGTTCTTCTGTCCAATGGATAAAATGCTTGTGACTAGTGAACAAAGGAACATGGGTAGGAGTTTTGGGAAACATTTGCCAACGAGTCGAATGATAGCCTGTAACTTTACCATCAATAAAAGGAGAAGAAGCACTCAGAGCCAAATATAGAGGAGCTTCAAGCCGAATCAAACGGCAGGCTTGGATTAGAATTTCAGGGTCACTAATACCAATATTGATATGAATACTCGCCGTTACTACATCCGTACCATAGGTCTGTTCAATATAGCTATGGTAAGGGTTATTGGGATCGGAGCGGAAAAAGCGATCGCTGTCTCCCAAAGATAAAGTACTACCAGGAATAATTGTATAGTTGCCCAAACTTCTCAAATAACTACGCAACTTTTGTCTCGGTTTCAAGAGCGCGCATAGCAAACGTTCATAATTCGTGTAAGGAGCAGTCGTGTATTCGACATTTCTACTATCAGGTTCTCTCACAAAGGCATCCAAATCCTTGACTATTTTGTCCGACAGCCCAACGATATCACCTTGTGGCGTACCAGTATACATTTCAACTTCAAATCCTTTAGACAGTAACACGATCGCTCCTAATTATGCTTAAGTGGCCTTAATAAAATTCTGACCTATTCCCTAATTGCCCTCGAATGAGGGTTCCCTGCTTCCTATAAATTATATATTCTGATACATTACATAAAAAATAGTAATCATTTTTGATAATTATTCAAAAAAAATCGCTCTGATCCTAGTTTTTCATATCTTCAACTTGATTGACAGATCAAAAATAGACAGATCCTATACAACTATACTTACTGACATGAGATATGATCTCGAACCAGCATAATAATTTCAATTTAATAACCGTAAAATTTATGTCAAATCTTTTATCCTCCCAATCTAGAACAAATATGAACCATTCTACCGCCATTATTGATAGAGCCGAATCTAACCGTAAACATATTGTCAAATGTTATCAAGCAGATCAACAAGTAAAATATCTTCATTTGGAGGCAGAAATAGACGTTTTAATCCAGCAATTGCAAGCCTTAAAAAAAACTAAGCACTAATATTAAATCTCAAATCGATCACGCTACGCGCTAAGATATTCTAATTGCTTATAAGTAAATAGAAACTAACTACCAGGGAAGCAAATATGACAATGCATCCTAGATTAGCGCGAGCTTTCGCCGAAAAAAACGCTCTTAAAGTCATAAGTGGCTTAAATAACTTTAACCGCGATCATGTAGCGACCGTGGTCAAAGCAGCAGAAGCAGGTGGGGCAACTTTTGTAGACATTGCTGCTGAGCCTGCTTTAGTTGCAACCATCCGCAACCTGACTAATTTACCGCTCTGTGTATCTGCCGTTGAACCCAAATTATTTGTTTCTGCCATTGAAGTGGGCGCAGATTTAATTGAAATTGGGAACTTCGATAGTTTTTATGCTCAAGGAAGAAGATTTGAAGCCCCAGAAGTTTTGGCTTTAACTGAAGAAACTCGCGCTTTACTTCCTGAGGTGACACTCTCTGTAACTGTTCCTCATATCTTGCCTCTTGATGAACAAATAGAATTAGCAGAAGCTTTAGTACAAGCAGGCGCCAATATCATTCAAACCGAAGGTGGTACTAGTATTACTCCTGTCTACCCAGGCGTTAGAGGCTTAATCGAAAAAGCTGCCGCTACCCTAGCAGCTGCCCATAGTATCTCCAAAGCAGTCGAGGTTCCCGTATTATGTGCTTCGGGTTTATCTAATGTTACCATTCCCATGGCGATCGCTGCTGGCGCTTCTGGCGTTGGGGTGGGCTCTGCCGTTAATCAGCTAGATAACGAAGTTGCTATGGTTGCTCAGGTGAGAAGTTTAGTCGAAGCTTTAGCGGAATATCCTGCCAAGGTCAAAATCTAAGTAAATTTCGATTCATAAACAGGTAAAAAGGTGGGAAATGCCCACCTTCAATTATGATTAATTATATTATTTTTGAATAAGTTAGCTCTTTAAAAATCACTAGCAGGAAACTCATCATCAAACTTATCCGTCGAAAGAATAAATACGCTATCTTGCATATCAAAACCAGGGTTATCAACTCCATCAATCGTAGGCCCATTTATCGCTTGCCCAATTTCCACGGCGATTATCCGCTCATTATCTTCTAGTATATTGAGAGTTGGATCGGCTGCATAATCAGCATCATTAACCAATCTGTATGAGGTTCCATCTAGAACAGCATATCCTTTACTAGCCAAGAACTCTCCTAGAGAAGTTTCACCTGGATTCCCATCACCGTCATTGTCATCATAACCATCATAATCAGCAATAGTACTCCCTTTTTTGTAAACTTTCACATGATCGACCCCAACGTCGGGGTTATCATAATTAGAGACGCCTTCCTTATTACCATTAAAAGTTGTAGGATCTAAAAAATCTATAGTGAAGTCTGAGGACTCGATACCAGCCTTAGGAGTCCAAGAAGTATAGGGAGAAACTTTTTCATAAGGATAGTTAGGATGTAGTTCTGATTTATCCCCATCTCCGTCAAAATCATCTTCGTCAAAATAAGTTTCTTCGCCTAAGTCTTCATTTCCTCGACTGAGGATAGGTCCCGTGCAACTACTATAGCCAATAGGAATAGAGGCGATGGTCAATGGAGCACTAGTATCTATTTTGATTGGTTGACCCTGCCTATCTGGATCATGTATCCATTGTGTCGGTTGTCCACCACTACCGCTATAGCCAGCATTGCCAAGATTACCATCATTAATGAATTCAGTTCTCATAGTCCATGTTGTTTTACCATCACAGATCGCCCCACCACCCATGGTGCCTAAAGAATATTCTGCTGCTAATGTTTTAAAACGAAGAATTGCATCATCTAGATCTAGCGCCGCGTCGGTATCCCTATCTCTTGCCCGAGCTACTGCCTGGGTCTCTGCAGTATAGACATTATCAATATCTATTTGAGTAGCAAAATAAAGCTGCGCTGTGATAGTCAATCCGTCAACATCATCTTCACTATCATTCTCAATACCGTCACCATCAATTATATTTACTAGACCATCTCCATTGGTATCAGTGAGTCCGTCTTCTACAATACCGTCATCATCATCATCTATCATACAAGCAAAAAATCCTTGATATGAGGTTATTCCATTACAATCAGGAATAGTCTGATTGCTATTATCTAAATCATCTATTAATGCTCTATTTTGCCAATCTCCTGGATTGTCAGGGTTGGTATATTCTCCATTAGCATCAAAAGGAGGACCCCATCGATAAATTACTAAAGGACCATTCCAAGAGGAACCCGCTTGAGGTGGGGCAACAGCATAAATTATCCGTTCATCAACACCTGGAAGATCCAAGGCTAAACGAACATTTCCACCTGCAAGAAAGGGATAATTTGGTGCTAAAGCAGCTATATTTGCAGGCGAATTATCAACTACGATGCTTTGAGCGCGCCGCAATTCATCAGAAATAAACTCGATCGTCCTTGAGGCTTCATTCCGTGCTGTCATTTTAGAGCTTTCATCCCTAGTAGTCCTGGTGAGTTGGTACAAACCAAGTCCTAAACCAGCAATGACGACTGTACTCATGACTAATCCCATGAGAAGTTCCATGAGGGTAAATCCAGCATCAGACTTCTCAGTTTTTAGTAATTTATATAATTGCTTGAATTGCTTGTTTTTCATGATTATAGTATTTCTAAATATCTAATATAGGTGCAATTAAAAATATAATTACACTGAGGTTCTCATGATTTCTCTGTTGGTTAATTAATAAATTTATCGAATATGAATCAGTAATTGAGAATTTCCCGAGAAAATATAGTCTCTATTAAATTATTTTAGAAATATTAAGTAATAATTGTAAATTGTGGAACTTACTGATACAAAAAATAAAGTTGAAGTAAAACTGTAATTAGCAAAGAGGTAGCAATAAATATTTCGGGGCTACCCAACAATGGTTGATTAGAATTAGGTGTTTTTACCAATGGATAATTTCTATAGTGATTCTATTTCAGCAACAAGATCGTAAATCTTGGATCAAGGACTGTACATCAAAAAATCGAACAAAGATTTTCACAATTAATTTATGATGACTATATAAAGGTAAACTAATAGGAAAACTGGTTCTACTCATAAAATAAGTAAAATCAAAAATTACAATTAAGTGAATGAACTTTCACCCCATAAAATTACACTATGCTAGGAAATTTCCAACAAAGCCAGCTAAGAATTGAATTAGAAGCTAGCCAAAATACAATTCGTGACAGTTTACTAAATACAGATCAATTAAGAAAATGGATGTGGCCTCAAAATTTATCTGCTGATTTACCAGAAAAACTATCAGCAGGATTAGTATTTACCAGTAAGTTAGGATTGATCGAGATCGAACATCTAGTAAAAGTAGCAGATGATAATTGTTTACAATTAATTTTAAGTAAAGGAATTGATGGTTATCATGAATGGTGTTGGAGTGACGGTTGGATACAGTCTCGTTTAGAGGGGGTTTCTCTACTACCATTAGATTTGGGTCAAACTTATAGCTTGATGCGGCTTCGCCAACACATAAGTATGCAGCAGAAGAGCCAAGATCCCTTAAATCAATAATCAATTTTACGCCGTTGTACAACTTTCAAGAAACATGAAAAACCTATCAAGAAGATTGAAAATTTTAATAACATACAAGTGAAAGGGCTTTCTGACCAAGGGAACGCGCGAGTCTGACATGATGGCTGTTGACCAGTAAGACTTCAAATCCTCTGGTTTCTAATATTTGGAATCCTGATCAACAGTATACTCCTGTTGATTCCATCACTAAGACAAGATTTAAACAAAATGATTTAACTTTGCTACGAGATTGTCTAAATTATCTCGATTAAGACGATAACTTAGAGGATGGGCTACTAATCTGGCAGTACTCTCATACAGAACATCAATTTCTATTAAGCCATTTTCTTTAAGGGTTTTACCAGTAGAAACCAAATCCACGATCGCTTCTGACATTCCCGTAATCGGGCCTAATTCTACTGAACCATATAAAGGGACAATTTCTACGGGGAGATCGAGCTGACGAAAATGTTCTTGAGCACAGTGGACAAACTTGGAGGCAACTCTGCCATGGGGAGGCAATTCTTGCGATCGCCGATAAGGACTAGATTGGGGTACGGCAACTGACATGCGACAATAACCAAATTTTAAATCTGTTAGATTTGCTACATTAGGCTGTTTTTCTCGCAGAACATCATAACCAACGACTCCAATTTGAGCTTGACCATATTCTACATAAACGGGGACGTCTTGCGCTCTTACCAATAAAGCTTGAGCGCTGTTAGTGGGTTCGGTGATTTGTAGTTGACGATTGCTTTTATCGAGAAACAAACTAAAATCTAAACCAGCTTTTTTAAATAACTCGATACTGTCTTTAAGTAAGGCACCTTTCGGTAAAGCGATCGTAATCATAGGTCATTAAAAATCAAGGGAGTAGGAAATAAAAATAGGTCAATAATTCTGCTTAGGTCCTTATTCTGTAAGTTCGGGAATTTCCTAATAAGCTCTAGCAAACAGAACCCGCTGTTTGGTGGCTTTACCTGTATAGAAACAAGTTCCTTCTTCTTCAGATTGGGTTAAAGGAATACAACGCCCCGTTGCTTTGGTTTCGTCTTGAATCTTCTCCTCATCCTCAGGAGTACCAGCAAAGTAAACTAGATAAAAACCTGAGTTTTCTTCAATACTGGTTTTAAATTCTTCGTAAGTAGCTACCTGATGGGTATTTTCTGCTTGAAATGCTTTGGCTTTAGCAAAGAGGTTTTGATGAATTTCTGCTAATAATTCGGGTATTTTCGCTGCTAATTCTGCTTGGGAAACAATTATTTTCTCTCCCGTATCCCGACGCACCAAAACAGCATTATTATTTTTCAAATCCCTAGGGCCCATTTCCAAACGCAAAGGAATCCCTTTTAACTCAGAGTCATTGAATTTAAAACCAGGACTTAGATTTTCCCGAGAGTCAATTTGAAAAGAGAAATCACCATTCGCCTTAAATTCTGCTTCTAATTCGCCAAATCTTGCCAAAACTTGCTCTTTTTCCCCGGCTTTACGAAAAATTGGCACCCCAATCACCTGTAGAGGAGCAATCCGAGGCGGACAGACAAACCCCTTATCATCAGAATGAACCATAATTAGCGTCCCAATCATCCTGGTGGTAATACCCCAACTGGTAGCATAAGGATATTTCTGAGTTCCTTCTGCTGAGAGGTAAGTGACGTCAAAAGCCTTAGCAAAAGTTGTCCCCAGATTGTGACTTGTTCCTACTTGGATAGCTCTTTTGTCCTGGGTCATAGTTTCAATGGTATAAGTATGTTCCGCACCAGGAAACTTTTCATTTTCGGTTTTTTGCCCATCAAAAACCGGAATCGCGAGATAATCTTCGACAAAAGTTTTATATATGCC
Organism: Xenococcus sp. MO_188.B8; assembly: GCA_030065615.1. Taxonomy (GTDB): domain Bacteria; phylum Cyanobacteriota; class Cyanobacteriia; order Cyanobacteriales; family Xenococcaceae; genus Xenococcus. The sequence goes on from JASJDR010000010.1 coordinate 19,812, forward strand.
CAGCATTTGTCTCGCTTCCGCTTCTGCTTCTTCGGCGGTAATATGGGCTGTATGCCCTTCTTGCCATAAAAACTCAGCAGTCCTTAAAAAGGGACGAGTGCGCATTTCCCAACGGCAGATATTCGCCCATTGATTAATCAGTAGAGGTAAATCTCGGTAACTCTGAATCCATTTACGATAAGCTGACCAAATAATGGTTTCACTGGTGGGGCGTACGACCAAAGGTTCTCCCAGTTCTGCTTCGGGATCTACGGTAATATCCCCCGATTCAGTTGTTTTAAGACGATGGTGGGTAACTACAGCACATTCTTTGGCAAAACCGGAAACATGTTCTGCTTCTTTGGCAAAATAATTAACGGGAATAAATAAGGGAAAATAAGCGTTGCGATGTCCAGTTTCTTTGAACATGCGATCAAGAGTTGCTTTCATATTTTCCCAGATCGCAAACCCTTCTGGTCTGATGATCATACAACCACGCACACCTGAGTCTTCAGCCAATTTAGCTTTGTCAACAATATCTAGATACCAACGAGCATAGTCTTCTTCTCGTTTGGTAATTCCCAATGAAGTAGATTTATCCTTTGCCATTGAAGTTTATCCTATTTGCACCTGTTTCAGTATATTGTAGAAGGACTCCACTGCGACAAAACATTTTTACTCTCTTGGTACGCCTTCTCCGTTTACTAAAGGGGAAGTACGGTTACGGCGAATGGTGAGGATATATGCCCCTTTACCCCCTTGATCATAAGCATTAATAATTAAACTGTAAGTCCCGTCACGAGGAATAGTTACTCGTAACTGAGAATTGCTATCGTCCTCACCAAGATCATCGTTTTGCTCTAAAACATTGCCTTCTTCGTCCATAATTGCCAGAAAAGTATCAAAATCTGCGCTTTCTAGGCTAATAATAAACAATTCTCCTGCTTTACCCGATATAGGATAAGAATCATATAAACTACCATCATTGGGAATAACCTTGTCTCCTTCTTCTAAGAAACCTCTTTCTACTTTGTCAATCAAGGGAAAATTATCCGGTTGATTATTTAATGCTGCTGGGGTGAGGTTTTCGTCTTCAATCTCAGATTCAGTAATATTTTCTGTGGGCGAACTTTCTGGTACTGTGATTGCTTCTTGATTCGCCTCTTGAGTAATTGTTTTTTCGATGTCTGAAGGTATTTCGGTTGCAGACTCTACCGTATTTTCTGATGGAGATTCTGTTACCAACTTAGGAGGGGCATCTTCAGTAACGACCACATCTTCCGAAACTGGGTTAACTACGATATCTTCGGGATTTCCCGCATAAGCGATCGCGCATATTTGTTCGTATACGTTATCTGCTTGACAAGATACTCCAGCTTTTTGATTGTCTTTATTAAAAATAGCTAGTCGATTACGGCGATCGCGAAACCTATCATCTACTACTAGCTGCATAACTATAGCTTCTGCTGTTACTTTGCCATAACTAATATTCTGAGAACTAAGATCAGCCTGATTTTCCGTATCAGTATTGAGCGGAGCTAATTGTTCTTGTGCTGTGATCGCCATCACTTCAGAGTAAGCCAAAGGAGCAAGAGGAGTTTGCTGGCGGACGAAATTAATTGCCTCTTCTAAAACTTGCAACCCTCTATTGGTTCTGACGGGTTTTTCCCCTGGTAATTTTAGCATTACACCGTCATAATACTGTTTTTGCTCTTCTAGCCAATCAGCATAGTCACTAGGATTTTCCCGCGCCCGATTGATCTGGGCAATAATTTCTGTTTCTAGATCAGTCGTTGTTTGCGTATCATTTTGAGCTATTTTTAAGTTTAGGGTAGAGAATAATATGTTATCCAAAGTAGTATGTTCATTCTCAAGTTCTGGCATTGCTGTAATCCCAGCTTCGCTGAACAAGCTCAAAAACATACAGGTTAAAAGAGATATTGTGCTAGTAGAATAATTAAAATTCATCATATTCATTTCAGGTATTAATCAATTATTATCTTTCTTGATTCATCAAAAAAGTAAATTTTTTATTGGCAAAACTTCACCTCAAAATTTTAATCTACATATTTATAGCTTGCGAAGTTCCGGCAATACTCTTCAATTTGGCTTTAGGTAAGTACCTAGGTAAAATAGATTACATATGTTTATTCCCTCACACCTAACACCCTAGGAGTAAAGCTCCAATAAGAAGTGACAGGGATTAGAGTGAGAAATGTTCCCTATCATTTACGATTAAAACTCGCTTGGCAGTAAATAACTTTAGGCTTCCTTTTAATCATACAATTGAGACTTTTTGCCAGCACTAAATTACAACTTTGAGCATCAAGTAACTTGCTCTTTTGGAGAGATTCGACTATAGGCACCATCAGAATTATCCGAATATGCAATAAATCACAGATATAAACAATGGAGAGAGGTCAGTAAATAACGCGATCGCATCAATATATATAGTGTATCAAGGTAAAACCTATCTAAAAAAATGGACACAGACGAGGGAAACAATAACGCTAATTTTGAATTAAATCATCTAACCTAGCTACTTCCCAATAAGAAATAATAAGAAGACCTAAGCTTACTCTATTCTGTAAGAGCAGATTCAAGACAGTGTACTTTCATCGCTTGGGATAGACATTGAGTGATTTAATCATATTCTACTGTTAATATTCTATTCGCTTCATTGAATATAATGTATTAAAGTAAAGTCTCTTTGAGAAAATGGATATAGACGCAAGCAATAACCACAATTCAGAATCCAATAATAAAAATCCTAGCTATATACAAATAGTGAGATCAATCATTGGCGGAGCTTCTTTAGGTGCTATTATTGGCACTCCTTTAGGTTTTGTTGGTTCAGCAGTAGGTGCGGGAATTGGCAGTGCTGTAATTCCTTTTTTAGTCTTAAAAAAAGAAGACAAAGCTGACAAACAAAGTTCTTTAGAAGAATCAAATGAGTCTTGAATTAAAAATAACATTGATTTTAATCATTTCTTTTACTATTTGTTTGATACGTTCTTTTCGATGTAAAAAACTTGTAAATTCTAGAGATTTTTTAGATACAGCGATTAATGTAGGAACAGTAATATTGGCTGTCAGTCTTCTCATTAGAGTATTTAACGAACAACAAATTAAGGAATTACTTAAAGATGATGCTATTAGTTTGTTTATTGGAGCAGGAGCACAAATATTTTTATCGTTAGAAAATCAAGAAATTAGAAAGGATTTTGTTTATTTATTCAGGATTATTTTCAAACGCCAGGATTAGCTTCTATATTATAATGCGATCACGCAGCGCCAGCTAAACCCATATCTCTCACCCAAAATGCGATCGCTAAAGCTAGAAGCTTTACAGCATATATGTTTGACCCTGGTGTTAACTCCCTGCTGTGAAACAACAGTCTGTGGTTTGAGTTCAAGTCAGCATCAAAATCAATTAAACTTTAAAGAAAAAGCAATTTACTTGGCATAAAATAAGAGCAAATATATTCATTATATCGATAAATACCCCTAAAATAATAGGCAGAACATAAGGTATAATTTAAAGATAAAAGTAACTTTAATTTATCTATTTAATGACTCTTAGTCCGACTGCTTGTAGCCTCAATCAATTTAACTTTGGAAGTCTAAAAGGAAGAAAAGTACTAGCTAATTTTAGTGGAGGAAGAATCACCTCAGATGCAGGAATTGTTCTGCTAGCAGAGTTAGATATAAAGCTACAAATTACCTCTCAATTTGCAGAATCTTTTCAAGATTACCGAGATTCAGCCTATACAAATTATTCAGTTTATAAATTACTGGCACAAAGAGTTTAACGGATGACCAGGTTCATGGCAATCAAGAAGGAGCATTTTTCAATTCTTATTATAAAGGAGTATGTTATGCAGCTTTATATATTTTTTGTGGACATCATTTATTGGTAGCAAAACTCCGCTCTTCTAATGTAGATACAGCAGCAACCAAGGAAAAAGATTCTCAACTTAGTTATAGTGATGTTGGGGAAATCAAAGAAATCAATAAAGCTGCAAGAGAAGTACTTATTTAAAAAAAAACTAATAGATTCAGCTGCAATTATCTATAAATTCTATTAATAATAAAGAGCAAATGAAAATTATATTTAGTTAAACACTTCTGAAATTTGCTTCAATTCCAATCCCCTACTAAATATCTCATCGATCGCAACCATCTGACCATCAATAGTCATCAACTTATGATCCTTAGTCGCCCGAATAATAGAACCATCATCTAATAAATATTCAAAAACTTCCTGTTCTCCCCGATCATGCCATTGGGCAATCTCTTGAGTATAAACAAAACCATTTTCATCTACAGAATAGACAGTACATTCGATTCTTTCTTCGACAATTTTTCCGATAGGAATGGCACCATATTCAACAGTCAAAACCTGCACATCATAACTCAGACAATATTCCGCAAAATCGAGCATTTGCTTAAATAAATCTTCCGCTACATCCTGGGTAACTCCATTTTTGGTTGAACCATCGATAAACTTAACTTTATGCTTCTGCATCTCAGCAACTTTCTTTTTCCCCATGGCGCGTCGTAGCAAATCTGCTTCACCCAAAGAATAGCCAGCCAGATCTTGAGCCATCTTCATAATTTGTTCTTGATAACAGAGAACACCATAGGTTTCTTTAAGAATTGGTCTTAATAATTCATGTTGAAACTCAACCTTTTCCCGACCATGTTTACGATTAATAAAAATCGGAATTAGTCCCGCATCTAAAGGCCCTGGTCGATAGAGGGCAAGTATAGAAGAAATATCTTCGATTCCAGAAGGTTTAAGATCTTTGACAATTTGACGCATCCCATCGGACTCCAACTGAAAAATCCCTTCAAGATCTCCTTGTTCTAATAATTTCTGAGTTTTATTAACATCCGGTGGTAGTTTTTTACTTGTCCCTTTTTCTAAAATCTTAAAAGCTCTAATAGAATCTAAAGGTAAACTATCTAGATCTAACTCTGTGTAACGATATTGTTTAATTAAATCCGTAGCTTTTTGAATAGTTGTTAAATTTTTTAGCCCCAGAAAGTCCATTTTTAATAATCCTAGAGCTTCCAAGTCTTCCATGTAATATTGAGTAATTACTGCCCCTTCATTATTCTTTTGTAAAGGTACAACTTCATCTAAAGGTTGAGAAGAAATTACGACTCCAGCTGCATGGACCCCGAAGGTTTTATTGGTTCCTTCGATGCGAATTGCCATATCTATCCAATGACGAACACTGATAGTACCAACTTCTTCTTTTTTGTCGTTATAGGTTTTAACGTAATCCTGATCATAGGATCTTTTGAATTCAGGATCGGGACTATCTTCGGAAATCATTACTTTTAATTTGGCTGGCTTGCCTCGCGCTACAGGAATCAATTTTGCTAAGCGATCTGCATCAGCAAAACTAACACCGAGTACTCGCCCAACATCTTTGAGAACTGACTTAGAAGTTAGTCGGTTAAAGGTAATAATTTGGGCAACATTCCCTTCGCCATATTTTTCCGTCACATATTCGATCATTTCATCCCGACGTTCGATACAAAAATCCGTATCAACATCAGGCATTGATTTTCTTTCTGGATTGAGAAAACGTTCAAATAATAATCCGTGATGTACGGGATCAATGTTAGTGATTTTTAAAGCATAAGCGACTAAAGAACCTGCTGCCGAATTATGAATCGCGATCGCATTTCCGACGTAGGAAGTATCTTCAGGAACAGTAATATCGTAAACTTTACCTGTATACTTTACTTTCTCTACTTGTCTAATTTTTAAATAAATATAGTTATCCTCGACAAAAAAACTATCATTTCTGAAAAACTTTTGTGATTTAATCCCAATAGGAAAGTCAAGAAAATCAGCATTCCAATCTAATAGCTGTTTTCCTGATAACTTAACAGAAAACTCTGTATGCCAATGGGTTTTTTGTTTATCTTCTCTGAGGATAATAGATGCCCAATAACCAAAACGAGCTAATAACAATCTTAACTGAGAAGCTAAAACTTGAGAGGTTGTTGTGTACTTAATTGTCGTGGTTTTTTCTTTGTTACCCGCATGACCATCTCCACGGAACATGTAAGCAATTAAAATTTTGATATATTCAGATTTGCCATGAGTAACTATTTTGTCATATATCTTTTTATTGTTGGCTCCTTTGCCTGCTAAACCAGCGAGAAACTCGCCAACAATTCGCGAATAGCAAATAACCTGTATAGAATGTCTAGTTTTATGGGGAACAATGGTTGATTCTAAGCCAAAAATCCTCTTTAGGAGTAATGATATTTCTTGAACATAATTAGTTTCTTCTTTTGATAAGCCAAAACCAACCGCACTCTCTCGTTCTCCTAATCTCGAATATCCTTCGGCAATATAGTAACCGAGAAGTCTGGCAAAATCTTCATTAAATTTAATATATCGAGGGATTTTTTTAGTTGCCAAATAATTAGTGCCAATCTCATACCATAAATATTCATCATCAAAATATAAATAACTTTTTATTTCAACAAAATCTAAAACATCGAAAATAATTTCAGATTCGGCTGAGGGCACTCTGGGAAAAACTACAAAATCATTTTTTTTAAGACTACCAGCTTCCAACCATTGCAAGGAATAATTTTGATAAGGTTTGGCTTTACAATATCTCTTACAACTAGGTTTACAAACTGTTGCTACATTCGCACTTTCAACAACACAATCTTCAGTTTTCATTGCCCAAATTTTATGATCTTGGGTTAAAGATAATTCTTGATTGCTGACTTTTATTTTGACGATTTCTTCATCGCAATCATATTCATGTTTATGGGTAACAGTTTGGCGATTTCCTTGATGGGTAATTACTTCTTGTCCGATTTCAATATCTTTAATTGCTACTTCTTGACCAGTAGATAACATTACTTTAGTACCACCAAGGACACAACCTCTTCCAGGTCCCACTGGAATCCCTTTATCCCTAGCATGTTTAATATAATCCCAAACTACTAAAAAGTAAGTAGAAAATCCTTTGGTCTGCATTACTTTTAGTTCGGTTAACAATCTTTCCTTGTAAACAGTTGGGACTTCTGAATGGTGACGACATTTGAGTCTTTCGATTAAGCCGCGCCAAGTTATCTCTTCTAAATAACTATCAGGAGTGTGACCAGGAGGTACGGGATAATCGGGGATTCGTGGCTCTCCTAAAATATTATAGGGCTTAACTTTATCGGCTACTTCTACCGTATTGTTAATTGCCTCTGCAATAACATCATCATTAAGATGGTCACGGAATAACTTACGCATCTCGTCGGCAGATTTTAGATATTCTGTGCCGCTATAACGTAATCTTTTATCATCAGTAATCCGTTTTCCTGTGAGAATACATAATAAAGCATCATGGGCTTCTACGTCATAACAAGAAATAAAATGAGAATCGTTTGTAGCAACAATTTTGATACCTAATTCTTGAGAAATTTTTACTAACTCTGTATTAACAATACGGTCTTCCTGGGAACCGTGATCTTGAATTTCTAAATAATAGTCATCACCAAAAACATTCTGATACCATTTAGCAACTTTTCTCGCTTCTTCTAAGTCACCACTCAGAATTCTTTGGGGAACTTCTCCTCCTAAACAAGCACTAGTAACAATTAAGCCTTCGTGATACTTTTCTAATAATTCTTTATTGATACAAGGACGAGCAAAAATTCCCTTACCTTGATAACCTTTAAGATGGGAAATTGTAGTTAGTTTGACAAGATTTTTATAGCCTTGGGTATCTTTAGCTAAAACTACTTGATGAAATTTTTTGTAACGCTTTTTCGGGGTTTTATCTTCCACATCCCCATTAATCACGTACATCTCATTGCCAATTATTGGCTTGATGCCCTTTTGTTTACAAACTTTAATTAATTCGATCGCGCCATACATGACTCCATGATCGGTTAATGCGATCGCACTCATGCCCAATTCTAAAGCGCGATCGATCAATGGGGGAATCTGAGATGCACCATCGAGTAAGCTGTAATCACTATGGATATGTAAACCGACAAAGGACATAAGTGTTAGGTAGTGTTAGGTGTTAGGTGTTAGGTGTTAGGTGTTAGGAATTGGCGATTGTGTAGTTAACGAGAACAATGCTTAAACTCGCGCGTTCGGGGGGCGCCCTAAAGGATACCCCTTCGGATAAGGAAACCTCTCGGTGCGCGCTTGCCCAGCTTCGTGTTCTGGGTTCCCTTGCGGATCAGAGATTCCGCGGGGTCACACCGCAGGGTCGCTCGTCAATGGTCAATGCTCAATGATATTTGTGTTGGGGATTGGTGATTGGGTACAGTATTCTAGCAATGATCTTTAATGAGATCGCGCAATTTTAGGAAAAACTAAGTATAAGTGCCCCTATACTAAATCATAATCAAAAGCTATGAATCAATTTCCCCAAAGTCTTGCTGAAGCCGTAGAACAAGCGAAAAAAGCCGTCACAGACGCGATCGCAGATGGTTATACTAGGTTACAAGTAGAATTAGTCCTCCCCGAAATTCCTCTACAAGCCCAGTCTTTAGCCATAGAATTTGCCAATTTACTTGTCGAATCCTATGGCTCGGGAGTAAAAGTTATGTTTCCTGATACAGGAGCGGCGATGTTAGCGAAAAGAGATTGGGGAGAAACTACCTTTCAAGTTACAGATATGGGAGGACGTTTTACGCCGATAGATGACCAAGTATCTGAGACAGATGAGATTTTTATCCTAGCTTGTCCTTCTGCTGTAGAAGTAGAGCGAGTCGAAAGATTATGTAATCTAGCAGGCGATCGCCCTGTGATATTATTGATTCCGCAACTAGAAGATGTGGCAGTAGTCGGAATTGGTTTAGCTGCTCGTCAATTAAGAGAAAGATTTATTAGTACTCTCTATTCTTGTTACTATATTCGACCTTTAGAAGGTGCTAGTATTTTGCGAATACATCCGTCTCCTTGGCAAATTTGGTTAGAAAAGGAAGAAGATTACGAGTTAGCGATGGAATTATCCAGCAAACCAATGGGGGAAGAGCTAGATCGCTTATTGCTTCAGCTAACTACTCCCGCAGGAGAAGAAGAAAATAGTAATTCTCCGATTAAAAAACCTGGATTTTTAGGAAGTTTACAAAAATTCTTAAAAGCATTGAGTCAATAGAATAATTATTTAGCAAGAACTTTTGTTGGTTTTTGACCGTGAAATGTGCTCAGCAAACGCGCGATTTTACAAATTAAATGTAATCTCCCCTATCCCGGTAACGCTGATCTCGATTCAGCTTGATGAGACGACGGTAATTTTCCATTTATCTTTTACAAACCCTTTTCCCACTCTAATTGATGAGCTAAACCATATTTGATAAAGTCTTCTCGTTTAGCGCGATCGCTTTTGCCAAAAATTCCTAAACTGTAGGGATTATCCTGCATCCGTTGGCTAACTAGCTCCCTTTCAAACTGGATTACTTCTTCCCTAGGTTTATCAGTTTTAAAAAAGTCAACAATCAAGACAGTTCTATCATATTCAGTGTAGTTATGAGGACAATGGGGATAACTATGATCGAGAATCATGAATTGACCTTCATGCCAATAAAGCTTGTCATGACAGATTTTCATCGCAACATCGCCCTGGGGCACAATTAATCCTAGATAGCCACGATTCATATGAGGGTTATAGTTCACATGAAGCTTGATATCTAGTCCAGGATGAAATGTCCCAAAATAGACATTTCTAATCACATTGTCAGTACTCAAGTTGACTTGCGCGATCGCTTTTGCCAAAATTGGAAAGTATTTTTGTCTTAATGCTAGGGCTTTAGTTGCTGCGGTTTCTGATTCATAATCAGGATAGGATATGTGATGTTTTTGAATATATTCTTCGATAAACTGGCCTTGAAATAACACCCCAAAAGCGCTATATTTTTTATCCCCTTTCGTTTTAATGGTTTTAGTTTTTGGCCCCATAACATTGTAGGCAAAGATTAATTCTTCTTGGGATGCTTGCTTCATAAAGTTAGTAAATTCATCTCTAATCTCTTGCCAATTATTTTGAAAGCTTTTGAGAAAAGGGAATTGTTGGGGGTCTAAATTATATTCGCTATAGGTTTCCATGAGAAGTAAAAGGTAATATCGGGAAGAAACAATAGGCAGTTCTATTTTAAAATCTAGTAAACGGTATCAGGCTAATAAAATTTCTCCTGCTGTAACTTATAGGGGGCGAGCCGAGACATAGGTAAAATAGGGCAAATTGATAGGTGAAGATAATATTAGTTCAAAGTTACTTAATAATTCAAGTTTTACAGCTCTCAAATATAGAGGCTACAAACCTTACTGGATAAAGGGTGAACGAAATTTTGCGTGGGATTTCTAGCTAAGTATCCCAAAAATCACCCCCCACACCTTTTTTCGCTCACCCCTGGATAAAGGTGTCGAAATTTAGATGCCTTTGCTGTCTAGGTTATCTCCAATTTCACTATTACTTAGTTTCTTTAAACTTATCCAATCCAGTAAAGAATTTTTCCGCAAAGAGACTCAAAACAGTTCGATTTTCACGAATTCTAATATTAGCTTGGACAGACATACCCGATTGTAAATCTTTGTTTTCACCTTTAATATTGATATACTGTTGCTCCAATTCAACTTCTGCGGGGAAACGGGTAAAATTGTAAGGTGGTTGAGGCTCGGGCTCCAAGCTACTTCCCCCAATATAGGTAACTTTCCCCTTAACATCTCCATATTCACCAAAAGGAAAAGCACTAATCCGAACATCAGTAGTCATATCCATCCTTACAAAACCAATATCTTCTGGTTTAATGAAAACTTCTGCTACCAAATTGTCGCCTGGAACTATTTTTAAAACCGGTTCTGAGCCTACCGGTGTTCGGGGGACATAACCAGGATAAGCTTTCAGATCTAAGATTACACCGCTTGCTGGAGCCTTAATTTCTTGATATTTTAAATTCTGTTGATAATTACTAATCTGAGCATTATTCTCTTGAAGGCGTTTGCTATTTTCAACGATACTTCTGTTTAATTGAGTATCAATATCTGCTATGCGCTGCTGATGATTAGCAATCCGATCTAAAATATCTTTGTCCGAAGAAGTAGTAGTATTGATTAATTCTTCTTTAGCTTGAGCAATATCTAAACGTAGTCTTTGTTCTTCTTCTAATAAACGTTGGATCTCTGCTTGGGTTGTGGTTACTTCTTGCCGTTGGTTATTGTATTCGATGATACCTCTAGCATTCTGTTCAATCATGCTAGCTTGAATATCATTAATTTCTCTTTGCTGTCGATCCAATTGCAATTGAGCGATCGCGCCTTCTTCTACAAGAGGTTGAATTGATTCAAGAGTCTTTTTTTCAATTTCTAAGCTTTCTTGGGATTTTTGGGCAGACTCTTGGTTGCGCTGCTTAATTTCTGCTAATACTTGACGACCTGTAACTAATTGTTCCCTGGCATCAGCTAATTGAATTTGGTTTTGTTCGAGTTGTTTTTCTAGTTGTTCTGCTTCTAATCGAGCGGCTGCGGTACGAGAATCGCTTTCTGCTTTGGCATTTCTCAATCTAGCTTGTTGTTCAACAGTCAGCTCCCCCGTCTTTGCTCCCAATTGAGCACGATACAACGCAATTTCGGCAGACAACTGGGAACGGTTACGGGCTAAATAGGCAATTTCTCGGGGAATTTCTAGTTGCGCAATGGTGCGATCTATTTGATTAGGCGCAATCTTACCATCAATCAATGCTTGATAAAACTTATTTTCTTGGGACAAAGACCGATTAATATTGTTTAAAGAGTCTAATTGAGCTTTGGTAGTTGTCGAGTCTAATACTAATAAAACATCGCCCTTTTCTACTCTTTGCCCTTCGTCTACTTTGACTTCTTCGACAACTCCATTAGTCGGCACTTGTACTTCTTTAACACTACCTTCTGGTTTCAGTTGCCCAACTGCTGGCACTACTTGTTCAATTTTAGCGATCGCCGCCCAGGTTACAGTAAAAACAGTTACGCCCGCTACTGCCCAGATAGTAGCTCTTGACCATTTAGGAGAGGGACGGAGTATTACTGTTTGTTCAAACTTACGATGAGCAATGCTGGATTTTTTCTTTTCTATGGCCAGAGCAGCCACAGATTCTGAGGTGGATACCAATTGTCCTTTGAGACGAGGACTAAGTTCAGAGCTGCTTTCTGGAGCAGGGGCTACTGGGGTTTCAGTGGCTGGAATTTTATGAGTATTACCTTTGGGAATCAGAGGAAGATTTTGATAGATTCCTGGCCCAATCTGAGCGTAACCAAGATGAACCGATCTAATAGCATTGGTGAGCTCTTTTGCTGGAGTACCTTTGAGTAAATAGCCCATTGCTCCTGAGCTGAGAGAGCGAGCCACATATTCTTGGGTATCAAAGGTACTGAGAACTAAGATTTTGATTTCAGGGAATTCATCACAAATTAGTCTGGTCGCAGTGACTCCATCCATCCCAGGCATTTCCATGTCCATGAGAACAATATCTGGTTGGAGAACTGATACTTGTTTGATGCCATCCTCCCCATTACTGGCGGTACCAACTACCTCCAGATCTGTTTCCGTTTTAATTAAGGCTTTGAGACCCTCCCGAATCATTTTCTGATCATCTACAATCAAAACCTTGATTTTGTTATTAGGGGATTCCAGATTAGTGGCTTTGGTGTATTCACCATTTAATGAATTCATCATTCAATCATTCTTAGTTTTTCTTTATAGCTTTAATTTTTGAGAGTTCAGAATAAACCATTGAAGGCTTTTGTTCTCAAATCAATTCATAAAAGTTAACTCAGATAGAGTTCTTAACTAATCCTTTATAGCTAATATTTTAGCGATTAGGGATTATTAGAGGCTGAGATTGTAAGTTTTTGTTTGGTTTCTACTATTTAAAGCGATCGCAGATTAATAAATGAAACATTCTGGCTTACCAGAAACAAGGTAAAACAATTGCTGTTAACTGCTTGCACTTATTATTCCCATTCAAGGATATTATCCCACTAAGATGGGACAAGTTCTGCCTGATATTATTTCACTTCCCTAAATCCCTGCTAAAAGGAGAGACACTATTGTATGTCACCTTATATCTTTTTCCCATTTCCTTTGACAAAGACTTTGCTACCTCACCAACGGACTGACTGGGAAATGCGCACTACAATCTCCAATTTATTTAATTAAGTCCAGCTAGTTTTTTATTAATAGCTGTAGAATTTAGCTAATAAACAGTAACAATATTTAAGTAATTACCGCAATATTTTTAGTTAAGATTATGAATTTTAGATATATAATTTGGCCAAAAAATATATAAAATTTATTTTATTTCGCAGTTGTTTTAGTTAGATTAAGAATGTACAAGTTCATACTTTAAGTACAGAGTAAAAATTATAAGTAATTATCTATTTGAGCCATGACAACCCTTGCTATTAAACAAAAAGCAGTTCGCGTTTTAGTTGTGAACAACCAAAAAATCGCTAGACGAAATCTTAAATCATATTTAGAATCAAATTCTCAAATTAAAGTTGTTGATGTGGCAGCAGATGCTGGTGCGGCTTGTGAGAAAATAGCAGAATTACAACCCGATATCGCTATTGTAGATCTAGAACTACCTGGCATGGATGGTATTACTACGATACAAATTATTAACAGACGCTTTTCTCAAACCAAGACCTTAGCACTTAGTATTTATGATGAACAAGAATACATTTATAAAGCTGTAGCTGCAGGGGCTAAAGGTTATTTAAAGAAAGGAGCTGCCGAAGAACAACTAAACGAAGCTGTATTAAAAGTCAATCAAGGATATTTTTACCTAGATGCTCAATTAAAACTAGATGCTAAATCATTAGAAAAAATTGATCAAGATCCTACTGTCAACTTGGAAGACAAATATCGCTTTTCAGTCACAGAAGTTGAAGCTAATGAAACAGCAGTTAAAGCTGATGAAAGTTATTCAGAAGAGATGAGTAATAAACTGAGTGAAATACGCAGTGAAATACGTAGTGAAATACGTAGTGAAATAATTGGAGTTATGGATTATATAAGTAATTTAGAAGAAACTAAAGATAACCAAATTAATCTTAGCTTCCAACAATTACACCGTAAGTTTTATTCGGTGATAGCTTCGCAATTGATATTATTTTCTATGGTTATTGGGTTCATGTATTGCTTATCAAAATTAAAGCAACAAACTCAGACACATCTTCAGAATATTAATCAGGCTGTTAACGTTGTAGATACCTCTCAATCAGTAACATTGCCACAATATCATCAATAGGACAAGGTGGAACCCGCATCGTTTGAGGTATAAATTTCTGAAAACCTTGAGGTGGATAGATTTGCCAGTAGCGATCGCGTGCTTCTAAGGTACTATTGCTTTCATCAACCATGATAATAGGAATTTGTGGAAAATTAGATTCCAGCTTTTGATACCAAGTTTTCGCAGTGGTTAAATTTCCCATTACTATTAAGTTTAAAGCAAATTTGTGGGCTAACTGCTTAATAGTTGTAATCGCTTGAGATGATTCTATTACCTGATGATAATGGATCACTAGATCCTCATCAGCAACTGCAATACCACATTTATCTCTTCCAGGATCAAAACCTAAGATCATGTTGTCAATTAATAATTATAATTCTTTACTACTTACTGTAATTTCTCCATTTTGGATTAAAACCAAGTTTAACTTAAGAGGGCCAGCCGTATAAGTTGTTTCTGCAACTACGGCTTTAATTTCCCCTAAAGAGTTTTCTAAGCTTGTAATCTCTTCAATAAAGTTGATTAAGGTGGTAATTTTGCCGTCTCCTACTTGCAAATCGCCAATAATTCCTGCCCTTTGGGCACGAAATTTAGAAGCTGCTAATAACCAATCTAATCTTTCTTGAATATCTGCACTATTGGTGGTCGGAGAATCAATTGAAACTGTCGCAATTTCTTCTCCTGCGCTAAAAATCTCCTTATTTAAGGTCAAATCAGCAAATACCCTGACTTCTTCTTCTCCTTGAACATAATTACCCGCAGATAAAATTCTCAATATATAGTCTTGACCATCTTTTAATTGTTCCGCTAATTGTGTGACTTGAGCCGTGGTAATTCGGACAACTCTTTGCTCCTTATTCACCTCATTTTCCAAGAGAACAGACCGTATTGCCTTACGGTTGGCTTGTCCTAATAATTTATCTATGGCGGGAATTGCGGCGTCAGGATTGATCACTCGAATTGTTGCCGAAGCTAGAACTTCCCCTTTGAACAGTGCAATCCGTTTTTCTCGTAACTCTTGATAAATTTGATAATATTGTTCGAGAAGTTCTACTTCTCGCTGTAAAAATGTTAACTGAGATGCTAATTCCTTCAGTTGATCTTTGCCAGCTTGTAAATTGCGATCTTGAAATGCGATCGCTTTATCTAATTCGGCAATCTGTAAATCTCGTTCCGTAATTTGAGATTGTAATACCTGTTGTTGATCCTGCAACTTTTGAATACTAATCTCTTTCTCGGATATGGAACGATCTTGAGCCAAAATCTTTTGTTCTCGTTGCTCAAGTTGTGATTGTAATTCTTGACTTTGTTGCTTGAAAAGATTCAATTGTTCTATTTGTTTTTGTCTTTCTTGCAATAAATTATTTAATTCTCCCCGTAAACGTTCTGCTTGACTCGAAATAACCTTGACTTGGGTTTTCGATTTGCGAAATTCTGCCTCGGTTGCCTCTAATTTTTGTTGTGCAGATGATTGTTCTTCTTTAACGATTGTTAGTTGGTTTTCAATTTGGGATTTTTGGACATTAGCTTCATTAAGCTCTGCCTCCAAATGTCTTAGTTCCCGTTTAATCCGATCGAGCTTAAATAGTCCATCCCTTAATGATTCACTAAACATTAGCAAAATGCCAAAGGTTGAAGCGGAGATAAAAGTCCCTGCAATGACGGTGATAATCATCGCAGTTTGACGAGGACGAAGATTAAATAATCTCAGTCTGGCTTTTCCCACTTTTGTCCCTAAGCGATCACCAAATGCTGCAACGGAGCCTCCAAGTAATAAAATTGCTAGGATTAGAATATAAGCACTGGTCATGGAAATTTTAAATTATAAATTATCTGCTATTCTTGGCATGACCTACTTAAAGTCAAGGTTAAGCAAATTTCTCGCTCAACGCAACAGGGTTGTAGACTGTAATCTTTTTCTTATGGATCGAAATCATTTCTTGATCTCTGAGATCTCCGAGTAAACGAGTTACGGTTACTCTGGTGGAGCCTATGGCTTCAGCAATCGCTTGATGAGAAAGCTTGAGATCAATTCTAATTCCTTCTGAAGTGGGAACTCCAAAATCACGACAGAGAATTAACAAAAAACTGACCAAACGAGAAGCCATATCTCGATGAGCTAGGGTTTCAATCATCATTTCCGTTTGTAATATACGCGATGATAAGCCTCGCAACATCAACATTGACAATTCCGGATTTTCCTTGAGCGCTCGCTCTACCTGTTCTATGGGCGATGATAATAATTCTACAGGAGTAAAAGCCACTGCATGATAAAAGCGATCGCTTTTTTGTCCAGTGATTAAAGACAAGACCCCAAAAACACTATTTTCGCGCAATAAAGCCACAGTAATTTCCTCTCCTGCTTCATAGACGCGAGATAATTTGACGGCTCCTTTAACTAAAAAGAATACTCTCTCTGCTGGATCTCCAGGAAAAAAGATGGTTTTTCCTCTTTCAAAGCTTTCCACAATTGGAGGAAAAGAGCTTTTGTTAATTTTGCGGAATACTGATGCTAAAGGTTGAGTTTGAGTCAGGGATAGATTCATCGAGCCTACAAATGGATACTAGAAATAGTAATCAATGATTAATATTGACATATTTTCACTTCAAATGAAAGCGTCCGATGCCGCTGTACCACAGTAGTAAGTAATGAGCATCAATAAATTGGAAATAGTAATCTAGTTCTTGTCTTTGTGGGTGTTCCCTAATCCTTAATTTCTTATCCTTCATCCTGGATCGTTGCTCCCTTAAAAAATCCCCTGTCTCCTCTACCCAACTACTAAAAAATAACATGATCTAATAGACAAGGTTTACCCAAATAAAATCCTTGGGCATAATCTATTTTAAGCTCTTGAATGGTATTTAAAATAGCTTGATCTTCGACAAATTCAGCTATGGTTTTCAACCCAATAATTTGAGCAAGATTATTGATAGCTATCACCATAGATTTAGTAATAGAGTCATGATTTATTTCCCGAATAAACGAGCCATCGATTTTAACATAATCCACAGGAAGCTCTTTTAAATAGGTCAAGGAAGACATTCCTGTACCGAAATCATCCAGGGCAAAACTAAATCCCAATTTTTTCAATGATTTAATAAAAGTCGATATTTTGGGTATATTGTCAATTGCGACTGATTCGGTGATTTCAAAACAAAATTGTTGCGGGTCGAGATGATACTCACTAATTTTAGATTGTAAAAAATCTAGAAAAATATCGTCGTTTAAAGAAGCACCAGAAAGATTAATAGTAAAAACATATTTCTGATATTTTTTAGACTCAGTTTCTGTAAGTTGAGTAAATAAATTTTCGATAACCCAACTGTCAATTTGGGGCATCATAGAATAACGATTGGCGATCGGCAGAAAATTATTAGGGGAAATGATGACATCATCTTGCTCTCTCAATCTTAGTAAAATTTCAAAATGTTGTCTGCTATCTTCAGTATCTAATGGTTTAATAGATTGGGCATACAGACAAAATAGATTTTTTTCTAAAGCATGATGCAGTCTTTTCCTCCAGTTCAAATCTTGTTTTTGCTGTAATTTTAATTGAGAGATTTCTTCGTTGTAAATAGCAAAACAATTGCGACCGCGACTTTTGGCAATATATAATGCTTGTTCTCCAGCTTCTATGATTAAACTTGAAGATTCTTGGATATTAGGAATAGTATTAGCAATGCCAAAACTTAAGGTCACAAAAGAACTGATGGGAGATTTGATATGGGGTAATTGTAATTGATTAATCTTGTTTTGAATAGCTTTAGCTACTTGTTGCGCTCCTTGAAGATGAGTATGAGGCAGAATTATAGCGAATTTTTCTTCATCATATAAACTCACAAAATCAGCCGATCTTCTGAGCGCTTGGGAAAGGATCTTCGCTACATAATGTAAGCATTGTTCTCCTGCTTGTTTGCCATAAAAATTTTTATAAGCCTCAAAATAATCTATATCACAGATAATAATTGATAAAGGAGAAGCAAGTCGTTGTAATCTCCGCCATTCTAGAGATAGTTGCCGATCAAGATAACGGCGATTGTAAACTTGAGTTCTCGGGTCGTAAAGAGCAAGTTTTTGTAGTTGATTGTTTTTTTGTATTAGGTTTTCATTTAGTAAACTTTGTCTAATCGCGATCGCAATTTGACTAACTAAATGCCGCAGAAATTTAAGTTCTTGTTGGGACCATATTTTTGGAGCATTGCATTGATGAATAATCAGCCATCCCCACAAAGAAGATGACATCCTCGAATCTGAATTATTCGGCAAAGGATCAGGATTGGTAATTCCGAAACGGTGACAGTCCGTATCCAACCATTCGAGGTCAAACCATTTTCGTGGGACTTGCCCTAACTTCGTGAAATTAGTGTGCCCTTGCACTCCCTTGGTCTGATAATCCCACCTCCCTAAATCCCACCACAAAAGAGGGAGGAAATTAAATCTTCTTTCGTAGGGGAGATTATCGAGGGGTGGGACAAATGGGGAAATGGGGGAATGGGGATCGTATTCTAGAATGGTTGCTAGCCCACCATCAGGCTCACATGTCAGTTCTTTGAAGTCGTTGGAACTGATAAAGGATGGTAGGGGGATCTGCCCAAAGTCCTTGGAGAACAAATTACACAGACTGGCTTGAGGAGCTCCATCATCAGACGTCAACCAAGAGAAGGTGCTAGCAAGTTTGACCTGTTTCTGATTAAGATTTTGAATCCAAATTGGAATCATTACTTGAGCTTTGATTCCTAGTTGAGTTAAGTATTGTTTTTCGGCAGAATTGACATCCTGATTATTAACATCTTCGATAACTTGAATATTTTCCTGTTGCTCCCGCTGATATTCAGTAGTAATACTATTACAAATTTCAGACAAAAAATTGTTATAACTCTCTGGAATAATTGGGGAGATTGCTACCCCTAATGCTTGGGTAACCAAGGAAGTTTGGTTGTTGGTATAACTACTAATGACTACGCGATCGCAATTTAATAGTTTTTGAATATTGACTGTTACTTTCTGTAAAATTACTTCTAGGTTTAAAGACTGACGAATATTTTCAGATAACTCAAATAAAATCTTTGATTCTTTTTCTTGTCGAATCAAACTTTGCTGGAGCCGTTTGAATTTAAGATGAGTTTCAATTTTAGCTATTAATCCTTCTTGATTAATTGGTTTAAAAATATAATCTACTTGATTTAACCGAAAATTATTTATTTGATCTCTAGTCTCTAACTGAGAAATCATCAAAATAATTGGGATCTGCTCTTCTATTGAAAAATTATATTTTAAATAATGACAAATATCGAATTTATGGTCTGGTTCATCGGGAATATCTAACAATATAAGATCACAATCAACTGATTGCTCAGTCCCTATCTCTTTATTATGGTTTACCAAAACTTTGTATCCCGCATCTGTAAGATATTTAAATAAAAGATTTGAGGTTCCAGTATTATTATCAAATATTAAAATCCGTTCTTTATTTCTAGAATCTATAGAGATGACCATACAAGAGCTAATGCTTTCTTTAAATTCTATTGTTCCCTAACTAATTTAACTTATCTTTTGCTTCATGATACATCCCCAGACATACTTAAATCAGGGATAAAAAAGAGACAATGATGGCTTTTTGTCCGTAAAAATACGTATTTTTGACGATAAACTAACTCTAAATACTTACGTATTGAGAATTGGAACTTAAAAATTGAAAATTCTAGCCACTTAATTTCTATTCATCAACTTCTGTCCAGGTTTCCCAGCCTTCTCTAAACAGGAAGCTCACAATCATTAATCCTACAAGAGGATCGGCTTGCTAACATCCGAACCAGTAGTTACAGTTTAAACTTCGGGCTCAAGATAACGATGTTGCTGTAACCGCCAGATTAATATTAGCCCCGATAGCGATTCGATAATGCTATCGAGTCCAAACCCAATTAAAGCAATGCTATTGCCGCTGCTACCAAAAGAAAGTGAAGAGAGTGCTTCGAGAAAGCTGTAGCAACAGTAAAATATTCTAACCGTAAACCTTTTTGGTAGAGATTATTCACCGACAGTAACCTCGTCTCAATGTTCGGAAATTCTAGTGATATATTGATTGTTCTTGGTTCTCAGAAAAAAATTACTTATCTATCAAAAGGGGTTGATATAGCTTGTCTGGTAATCTAGCTTTTTTTGTATCATCCCTCGACAATGGTGCTAGATCAATCATGTGAAACCAAGATATTGAAGAGAGACTTTTACTCTCTATATCCCAGGTAATACTGGTATTCTGGCTTATATTTAAAGGTATTTCCGCTAGAGGAGCAAATTGCTTCTTAATTTCTGGTGAATTGAGACTAAAAATTTCTTGAGGATGGGGTAGTGTAGCACTCTGGTTTAGTCGACGTAACTCATAGCGAAAAACCCCAGGCGGCCAAATTTTAACCAATATTTCTTCATCAATTATTCTAATGGGGACATCCTCGCCGGTTCCTGCTTTTTCAAAATAAATGTCATCATCAATCGCGATCGCGATATGATCGAGATATTCATAGCCAGTTAAACTCTTATGCATGACTAAAATAATATCCCCTGGTTTACTTAAGGCATTAGGAATAGGAAATTCTGAAGGTTCTTGTAAACTCAGGAGTAGGTTAGAATTTTTGCGAAGTTGAGCTAGCATAACCGAAGCTTGAGCCATAAAAATGGACGGCTCAGTCTGAGAATGTTTAGCTGCCCGTAAAACTTCGTAGACCAGTCCCCAACAGTTCATGTATAAATATTTTTTTAAGTTATTTTGGGAAGAAGATAATAATCCCCTAAAATTCCAATCTTTACTTTTCAGTGACGTTTCTTCAGGGATAAATCGATGACCATTGAGAGCTTGGATTAATGGCGGTAAGAAATCTATCAGTTGGTAGGATTTATTTTGATCGTAATTAACAGCAGTTTGTGATTTACTCCATCCACTGTAGGTATTTTTTAAAGCGATAAATTCTTGCTCAGAAATTTTCCCAAAATGAAAGGATAGTCGATTTTTCCAGAATTCTAAAGGACTACTATCATCTATCGTGATTAGACATTGATGTTCGATGTTTCTCGCTTCAAAAAGCTGAAGAGAACATGATTTGATTTGGTCATCCTTAAGCAGGACAAATTCTGCCTTGGCAGTCTTAGGCATCAAAAGCAAAATGCCAGAGATAAAAACTATTTTACAAAGAGAATACATGGCGATCAGATAATGTAAGGGCGAACAACATATCGCCCTTTACTTGGCGCAATTGATAACTCTTAAAAAGTACCGATAAAGTAACTTTGAGCAAGTATTGCGGATAAAACAACAGATATGAGTGCGAGTACGATAATGATGGTAGTTTGGATTTTATTACTCTTACTTTGTTGCGCTACTAAAGACAATTGTTCATCTAACTGAGTTTGTAAACTGTTGACGGAATTTTCTTGTTCTGATGATGCTTTTTGTAAGGAGTCATAACCTGATTGTTGCTGAGATAACTGTTGTTGAAGTTGAGTAATTTCCTCTTCTAGATTTTGGTTATCGGCTGTAACTTTTTGTGATTTAGTTTTTTCTTGGGTTAATTCTTGTTGAAGATTGGTGATATTTTTGTTGCGATCGCTTAGTTGTTTTTCTAGTGTTTGGCCCTGAGTTTTTTGCTGAGATAGTTGTTGTTGTAAGTTAGCAGTTTCTTGTCTGCGATCGCTAATTTCTTGATTGAGACTATTAGTTATCTCTTCTTGTCTTTGAATTTCAGTTTGCTGCTCATCTAGTTGTTGTTGGAGGGAATTATTAGCTTCTGTTTGTTGAGATAGTTGCTGATTGATCTTATTAACTTGCTCTTCTTTCTCTTGTAATTGTTGTTGTAGGTGCTCACGGTTATTAGTTAATTCCTGAACTTGATTGTCCTTATCTTCTAATTGCTGTTGTAAATTGCCAATTTCTCCTGATTTAATTTCTAATTGTTCTTGGAGGGAATTATTAGCTTCTGTTTGTTGAGACAGTTGCTGATTGATATTGTCAACTTGACCTTCTTTCTCTTGTAATTGTTGTTGTATGCTATCGCGATCGTTAGTTAATTCTTGAACTTGATTATTCTTATCCTCTAGTTGTTGTTGTAGATGCTCACGGTTATCAGTTAATTCCTGAACTTGATTATTCTTATCTTCTAATTGCTGTTGTAAATTGCCAATTTCTCCTGATTTAATTTCTAATTGTTCTTGGAGGGAATTGTTAGCTTCTGTTTGTTGAGACAGTTGCTGATTTATATTGTCAACTTGACCTTCTTTCTCTTGCAACTGCTGTTGTAGATTATCGCGGTTATTAGCTAATTCTTGAGCCTGATGCTCCTTGTCTTCTAATTGCTGTTGCAGATTGCCAGTTTCTATTTCTTTAACTGCTAATTGTTTTTGCAGAGAATTGTTAGCTTCTGTTTGTTGAGACAGTTGCTGATTGATATCGTCAACTTGACTGTCTTTCTCTTGTAGCTGTTGTTGTAGATTCCCAATTTCTGTCTCTTTGTCTTGCCATTGCTGTTGTAGATTATCACGACTATTAGCTAATTCTTGAACCTGATGCTCTTTGTCTTCTAATTGCTGTTGCAGATTGCCAATTTCTATTTCTTTAACTGCTAATTGTTTTTGCAGAGAATTGTTATCTTCTGTTTGTTGAGACAGTTGCTGATTGATATCGTCAACTTGACTGTCTTTCTCTTGTAGCTGTTGTTGTAGATTCCCAATTTCTGTCTCTTTATCTTGCCATTGCTGTTGTAGATTATCACGACTATTAGCTAATTCTTGAGCCTGATGCTCCTTGTCTTCTAATTGCTGTTGCAGATTGCCAATTTCTGTTTCTTTCACTGCTAATTGTTTTTGCAGAGAATTGTTAGCTTCTGTTTGTTGAGACAGTTGCTGATTGATCTTGCCAACTTGTTCTTCTTTCTCTTGTAGCTGCTGTTGTAGATGATCGTGGTTGTTAGTTAATTCTTGAAATTGATCATTCTTATCTGCTAATTGCTGTTGCAGACTGCCCATTTCTGCTTCTTTAATTTCTAATTGTTCCTGAAGAGAATTGTCAGTTTCAGCACTTTCTTTATATTGTTCTAACTGTTTTTCTAACTGATTAATAACTGTATCTTGTTCCTCAATTTTTGCAGTCAAACTCGCGCGTTCCTTTTGTGAAGCTTTCCTCTCTTGCGTTTTAAGTTGAGCTTCCAGTTGTTTAATCTTTGCTACTTGAGCTTCAGAACTTTCATGCAAATCCTGATAACTAGCAATTTTTTCCACTAACTTATTTTCTAATTCTTGAATTAATAAATCAGATTCTGTATCCGTCTTAGCTTCAACTTTTTTCTCGGATTTTTCTCCTTGAGAAACAATAGCCTCAGTCTCAACAACACCTTCAATTATCTCGATATCTTTAGTATCCGCATTAGCTTCAGTCTCAGCTGTAATAGTAATAGTTTTCTTTGCATTCTGGCTAGAAATCGCGATCGTGCCTGTCACTAAACCTTCAATTAATTTAGATCTAGATAAGCCTGTACCCTTAGCCATTCTTTCAATATTAATTACGGCATCATTGGTTAAAGATATTCCCACTTGTTTCTTGTCAAGAATACTATTATTTTTAGCAGGAGCTTTACGATTTTTTCTAGTCATATTATTAGTTTTCCTAGCCATATTATAAATCTCCAATGTAAGTTAAACTCTCATGTCTAACGAATTAAATGAGCTTAGGTCGTTGGGATTGCTGGAATATTAACTCAACTCCATTATCTCTAGCTCTGCTCCCAAATACCGTGACTTAATAGTATAGATTAGCAGGGGACTTTAATAGGGAAAAGTTTAGATTTTAATAACTATTCTTATCTTTGCTATTTATTACTAAAGCAAAAAATAACAAATCAGACTATACAATAGTAAAGTATACTAACTTACTTCCAAATTTAGTCTGTATGTCTAGTTTGACCGTAAATCTGCCCCAAAATTCCTATGAAATTGCGATCGCATCTGGTAACCTATCGCAATTGGGTAGCCAAATGCAACAGCTAAATCTTGGGAAAAAAGTATTATTAATTTCTAATCCAGAAATATTTAACTATTATGGCGATATTTGCCTAAAATCTCTAGAAAACGCGGGTTTTGAAGTCTTCAAACATCTAATTCCTGCAGGAGAAACCTATAAACATCTTCAGTCGATCGAGAAAGTTTACGATACGGCTTTAGCTAATCGCCTAGAACGTTCCTCCACTTTAGTAGCATTAGGTGGTGGTGTCATTGGAGATATGACAGGTTTTGCGGCTGCGACTTGGTTGCGGGGAGTGAACTTTGTCCAAGTACCAACATCTTTACTCGCGATGGTAGATGCTTCTGTGGGAGGAAAAACAGGAGTCAATCATCCTCGGGGTAAAAATCTGATTGGTGCCTTTTATCAACCGAAGTTAGTTCTTATCGATCCTGATGTCTTAAATACTCTTCCTGAACGAGAATTTCGTGCGGGAATGGCAGAAGTTATCAAATACGGTATTATCTGGGATGAGGATTTATTTACTAAATTAGAACAAGCATCAAATATAGATAGCTTCCAAACTATTGAGCAAGAATTATTAGCAACAATTTTAATCCGTTCTTGCCAAGCTAAAGCAGATGTTGTCAGTCAAGATGAAAAAGAATCAGGAATTCGAGCTATTTTAAATTATGGTCATACGATTGGTCATGCAGTAGAAAGTTTAACTAATTATCAGGAATTTGTTCATGGAGAAGCAGTAGCTATTGGGATGGTTGCTGCGGGGAAAATTGCGGTAAATATGGGATTATGGACTGCAACAGAAGCCCAACGGCAAGATGCTTTAATTAAGAAAAGCCAATTGCCAATAGAAATTCCTAGTACTTTAAAATTGAATGATATTTTGTCAACCTTACAAAGTGATAAAAAGGTCAAAGCAGGAAAAGTTAGATTTGTACTTCCTACTACTATTGGCAAAGTAATTATTACTGACAAGGTTACCGAAGAAGTTATTCTTAAAGCTCTTTATTAATTGATATCAAAATTTCACTTAACACTCAAGACAATCGCTAATATCTTAAACCCATCCACTGAGGTTAATTGTTGCTCTAAAATTTATTTATTCAAAAAAGCCTAATTAATTACTAATCAAAAACTAGGGGCTGAGGTTTGTCAATTCCATACCCTTGAGCATAATTAATGCCTATATTTTGAATTTTTTGTAATATTTCATCATTTTCGACGAATTCAGCTACGGTTTTAATATTCATAATTTGACTGATGTTATTAAAACATTCTACAGTGGCGTAATCTATACGATCATTAGCTATATTTTTGACAAAACTACCATCAATTTTTAAGTAGTCTATCGGTAATTTTTTGAGATAACTTAAAGAACTCATCCCACTACCAAAGTCATCTAAGGCAATAGCACAGCCTAACTCTTTGAGTTCTTCAATAAAACTTGCTGCATTATTTAGATTAGAAATAGCAGCGGTTTCTGTGATTTCAAAACAAATTGTTTGGGGTGGTATATTATGGTACGTAAATTGTTCCTGAAGAAAGGTACGAAATTGTTTACTGTTGATACTAGTTCCTGAAATATTTATCGCATATAATTCTTTTGAATATGTTAATATTTGCTGATTTTTTGCTTGCCAATAGAGTTCATAACTAGTGAGAAAATTACTAATAACCCAACGATCAATCATCGGCATCAGATTGTAACGTTCCGCAGCAGGAATAAAAGAATCAGGAGAAATTAATTTTCCTGATTCGTCAATAAAACGTAGAAGAATTTCATAATGTTTGATATTAACATCATTATCTATAGCAATAATTTTTTGAGCATAAAGACAAAACCGATTTTCTTCCAGAGCTATATTTAATCTTGTAACCCATTGCTTTTCACTACGGTTCTTACTTACTTCACAATCTTGCTGATGGTAAATATGCACACAATTACGACCTTTGTCTTTGGCGACACAACAAGCAGCATCTGCCAAGCTAATCAAACTAGCTGTATCTTCTGTATTTGATTCGATAGCAACTACCCCAATACTGACTCCGATCTTAAAAACTTTACCTTTCCAGGTAAACCGAAATTTCTCAATTAATTGCCGCAGTTCATTGGCAATACTATTTGCCATTTCTAAAGAACATCGATGCAGTAATAGTCCAAACTTATCTCCTCCCAAGCGAGCAAAGATATCAGAATCACGAATTCTTTGACTTAATAATGTTGTTACTTGTCGTAATAATTCATCTCCTGCTTCATGACCACAGGTATCATTAACAATCTTGAACTGATCCAAATCTAGACAACAGAGGATATGATTAGATTCTTGATGACTAGATTTGGCAATCACTTCGGCTAATTTCGCTTCAAAACTCTTTCTTTTGTATAAACCAGTTAAAGTATCGCGAGTTGCTTGCCAAGATAGTTTATGGGCTAATTGACGGGATTTAGTAACATCACGAAATACCATGACGACACTAATGATTTTACCATAGCGATCGCGAATAGGCGCAGCAGAAGCTTCAATAGCATATTCATTTTTGTTGCGAGAAATTAGTAGAGTATTAGTTGGTAAATGATAATCTACATTATCTTGGAGCATTTGCTCTACAGGATTAGCAATGACATCTCTGGTAGAATCATCAACTATATTAAACACTGCATTTAAAGGAAGTCCCTTAGCTTCTACAGTTTGCCAACCAGTTAATTGTTCAGCGATTAGATTAAAACATTGAATATTTCCTAGAGAATCTGTAGTAATCACCCCGTCACCAATAGCCTGCATTTTTGCTTCATTAGTGACCAATTTGCTTTCGAGTCTTTCTAATTCTTGCTTGAGAGTTTTGATAACTTCATACAGTTGTGAGATATTGACAAGGTTATCGATAGTTTCTGAACAGATAATCCCAGCAAGTTTTCCTTCATCGTCCACTACTGGTAAATGTCGAATCGGATATAGACGCAAAATAGATATTGCCTGATAGATATCTTGAAAATCAGCTTTTTTAACAGTAATCACCTCTGGCGACATAACTTCCGCTACTGTGACTTGCGCTAGATCAATTTCTGCTGCGCTCAATCTAATAATATCTCTGTCAGTTAAAATACCTATTAATTTGGATTCCTCAATGGCTAATATGTAACTAGAATAAGAAATTTCATGATTTTCTCCCCCATTCATCTTGGAAATTGCTTTAAGAACTGATTGCTGAGGAGAGATAGTTAAGGGGTTAGGTTCGATAATATTTTCTAGCTTAGGCAAATCGATACTATAGTCAGCATTGCTCATAACTCAAGCTTTAAAGTGTTTTTTATGTTTTTTTTGGAAAATACCGCTTCCGAATGCGGAGAGACTTATTTTTTAAAAATTATTAAAATAATTGGTTTTCTTTGGCCTTGATATTTTAAACCTCATATTAGATATTATAGATTATAAGATTATAGTTATCTTGATATCTATCATATTTTCTAATTACTCTTAGAGCACTCAACGGAACTTTTCTTATGAAAACTTGCTACTTATGATCTCTCATTTCTGCGATTAAGGCAAATTGTAATCTAGATTTGTAGCAAAAAAAGAATTTTTCCCTCTATATCAGTGCTGCAAATGTAATTTAAAATTTTTAACCTTCCAAGGTTTAATTTTTGTATTAAATTTTTGATTATTATCCTCTTCTAAGCAATTTACTTCCCCAATAATTTTTAAATTCAAATCTCCTTTTAATGATAAATTTGCTGTTTTTCCGTAACATTCATAGCAACGTAAAATAATATTTTCTCGATCTTTCTCACTCTTCTGGTTTTCATCTCCTTTGATTGCCATCATAATTAAATTCTCTTCCGAAAAATCAATAAAACTTTTTACCGGCGCCAGATAATTTTGTTGATTTTCTTTGATTGCTTCTACTACTTGTAATGGAATATTGAATTCATAACTTTTATGAACAGTTCTGGCATTATTCCAGCTTCCTTTATGAGGAAAAATAGCATAGGTAAACTGATGTTTTCTTCTGTCTGAATTAGGGTCAGGCCAAACAGGAGAACGTAACAAGGTTATTCTTATTTGCTTTGGTTTAATATCATAACCGTACTTACAATCATTGAGTAAACTTACGCCATATTTTTGTTTATCATCTGTCAAGTCTACCCATTTTAAAGCTGAGTTTTCCCATTTAGCTTTCTCTGCTGTTGTTTGAGGTTTTGTCGGGCGTTTGATCGCACCACAGGCTATTTCATAAGTGGCGTAATCACTTTCTATTGTAAGAGGAAAAGCAGCTTTGACTAAAACATGGGTTTCTTGCCAGTCTACCGTGGTAGATATTTTTAAGACTGGAGAATTCTTCTCTAAAATATAATCTTGGACAAATTCTGATTGCCCAATAATCCTAATGACTCTAATGGTTTGTTGTATCTTCCCATTATCTAACCATTGGATTGATTTTAAGGTTGCTGCTGGGAGTGCTTTGTGTTCGTATTCTGGGTCGATATTCCAGGCATCCCAATATTGTCCTTTGTCGGTAAAGGCTTGGAGTTGATTACCTGATCCTGATAATATTTCTTGTTGATTTACAATGTCGTAAATGCTATCTAATTCTCCTATTTCTGGATTAACTTTTACGGTTAAATATTTATTTTTTAGGATAAAGTTTTTATTGGCTGGTTGTAATTCTGTAATTCTTTGAGACGCGATGTATCGCTTCTCTACAGTTGATGATAACCAATAGACACGATAGCCAACAGATGGAATATCTTGGGCAAGAAATAGTAATCGATTTGTATCTATGATTTGGGAAGAGACAGGATTATTTTCGAGATCGTAAACTTGGCAATATTTTTGTTCTATAGGTATGGATACTATTTGCGATCGCGTCCAGTTAAGCGCATTAAAAATAACTATGGGTTTGGCATCAGGATCGGGAGGTTGGGGAAGTTTAATTAAAGAAGCGATCGCGTTTAAAGATTGGCTTAAAACATTTTCCCCAATAGTTATAGCTTCGGTCCATTCTTGATTAGCTTCGGTGAAAACTTCGGGAATAGATGTCCCAGGAAGAATATCATGAAATTGGTTGAATAGTACCTTTTTCCAAGCTTTTTCTATTTGTCCTTGCCAGGATAAAGACTGTTCTTGATTATGGTTGCTGTTATTAGTAAGTGCGAGATTATTTTTATGGGAAATAACTTGACTATTTGCTTTTTTCGTGATATCTTGATCATGATGGGAAAAGACTGCGAAGAAAAGCCTGTCTCTATTAGTCAGAGTTGCGAGAGTTGCGAATAACTCGGCTTGATATAGTAAATTTTCACAGTAGCGATTAAATCTTTTTTGTTCTGCATGAGTAGTGTAGCAACCACGATGCAATTCTAAATACAGTTCCGAATTATGAATGGGAAATGAGGAATGCTGAAAACTTTTGCCTGATGGTGCATCAACAATATCAAAAGAAGAATCAGGAGAATTAAGATCCTGCGTCTTTAAAGGATATTGTTGAGAAATGTTATCTAAGTATTCTGTTGCAGTAGAGAATCTTATTTCCGGGAAAAAAGGAGACTTTTGCCATAATGCGGCTACATCTAGCATATCTCTTGTGGGGCCTCCTCCATGATCTCCCACTCCAGGTAACCAAAAGATATCTTGTAAACCTGTTTGACTTTCCCACTCCACAGCATAGTTAGTCATAGTTATCGGGTTAGTATCCATAACTCCTGTGACATTGGGGGGAGACATAAGAGTAAAAAGTTTTGTGCCATCAGGAGATTCCCACCAGAAACAACCATGAGGAAATTTGGTTGTATCATTCCAATGGAGTTTCCCCGTCACAAAATAATCAATCCCGCATTGCTTTAATAGCTGAGGTAATTGCCAAGGAAAACCAAAACTATCAGGGAGCCAAGCAACTCTTGTAGTTGTGCCAAACTTTTCGGTGAGATATTTTTGCCCGTATAGTAACTGACGAATAATCGATTCTCCACTTATAATATTGACTTCTGGTTCGATCCACATTCCGCCTAAAGCTTCCCATATTCCTTGGTTAACGGTATTTTGAATTGCGGTAAATATATCAGGACGATTTTCTTCAATCCATTGGTATAAGGCAGGGCTAGTATGACAGAAAGTAAGTGTAGGATAATCTTGCTGTAGATTAAGCACAGACTGAAAAGTACGTTGGGCAACTTCGTAAGTTTCTGTCGTTGTCCATAACCATGCCATATCGAGATGAGCATGTCCTAGTAAATTAAATTTTCTTTGTTTAATATTTTTGGCTAAAGGAAGAAGACTTTGACGAATATGATATAAATTCTTAGTAGTTTGATCGGCTCTGTGCAAACTACTCCAGTTTATTTTATGTATTACTGATACTAAAATTGGTAATTTTTCTGGTTCAAATTTCGCGAGATATTTAGATAATATAGTAAGCTCATCTGCTACAAAACCAGGATCTATCTGAAGCTCAAGTTCAGAATTATCTTTCTCATAAACTAAACGCGATCGCATTAAAGCCCCGATATCATGATTGGGACTTACTAAACGAATCGCCACTAAAAATTCTTGGCCTGGGATAGCATGATTGGTAATTAAAACTCTAGCAGATGAATCAAATAAATCTCCCTCTTGTACGAGTTGACCGTTAATAAATATTTGAGCATCTTCTGCCCACCAAGTTAACACTAATCGTAAAATCAATCCTGATAAGGGATATTCTCTTAAAGAGTGAGGAATAGTTATTTTTTGTACTAGCCATCTAACTTGTCTTCCTTGAGGAAAAACAAGATATCTTTTATCATTAAGTTCTGCTTTTTGGTTATTGCTTAAATTAATTACTGTTAAATCTTGATTGAGATTGAACTCGAGACAACAATACCAATTATCTTGTATATCTAATTGAGTTTGAGCACGTAACCTTGCGATCGCATTTTCAATAATAATAAGATCACTATTAGTCATAAGCAGCTAAGTAAAATTACATAGAAAATAGTGAGGAGAGCCCATAGGCAATAGCAAAAAGTTTTATGGTTAAATATAAAACACTGACTGGAAATTTTACTAGGTTATTCCTTGATTTATTATTAAATTTACCCTAGCCTATCGAAATGCAATATGAAGCAAACAATAATTCAAGTAGATGCTTTTACCAATACTCCCTTCCAAGGAAACCCTGCTGCGGTATGTGTCTTAGAAACGCCACAAAGTACAGAATGGATGCAACTTATCGCCAGAGAAATGAATCTTTCTGAAACCGCGTTTATTCTTAAACAAGAATCAGACTTTAACCTCCGGTGGTTTACTCCTACCACAGAAGTCCCGCTATGTGGTCATGCTACCTTAGCCAGCGCCCATGTTTTGTGGACTGAAGGATATTTACCACCAGAAGAAGTTATCAATTTTCAGACCTTAAGTGGTTTATTAAAAGCCCGTTTACAAGGAGATTGGATTGAGTTGGATTTTCCGGCAAATCCGTCTGAAGTTACAACTCCTCCAACTGAATTAGTAACTGCTTTAGGAGTAAATATTAAAACCATAGTGCAAAATTCTCTAGGTTATTTAGTTGAAGTAGAATCAGCATCAATAGTTCGTGATTTACAACCAAATTTTTCCTTACTCAAAACTTTATCTGTTCCTGGAGTAATTGTTACGAGTGTAGGAGAAAGCAATTCTGAATATGATTTTGTTTCTCGATTTTTTGCTCCAGAATTAGGAGTTGATGAAGATCCTGTAACTGGTGCTGCTCACTGTTGTCTTGCTCCTTTTTGGCGTAATAAATTACAGCAAGATGAGTTTATGGCTTATCAAGCTTCTGCTCGTGGTGGTGTTGTGAAAGTTAAATATGATGGAGGAGAACGGGTTTTTCTTCAGGGGCAAGCCGTTACTGTAATGAAAGGAGAACTTTGGGATAAATAATAAGTAATAAGTAATAGATATATGTTACTAGAAGTTAAGAAAATTATTGTTCCTCCAGGACAGACGATTCTTCTAAGGGATATTAATTGGTTAGATTTTGAAGCAATTTTAGAGGATTTAGGAGAACGTCGAAGTTCGAGAATCGCTTATGATTGCGGAACTTTATCTATTATGACAGCATTACCTGAACATGAAGTTAATAAGGTTTTGATTGGGGACTTACTGAAAGTTTTGCTAGAAGAATTAGATATAGATTTTTGGTCTTTAGGTTCGACAACTTTTAAAAATAAAATCATGAAACAGGGAATTGAACCTGATGATTGTTTTTATATCAAGAATGAAGCTTTAATTAGAGGTAAAGATAGAATAGATTTAACTATCGATCCTCCTCCCGATTTAGCTATTGAAGTTGAAGTGACATCTCGAAGTAATACTAATATTTATGCGAAGTTAGGTGTTCCTGAATTATGGCGATTTGAGAAAGGTAAGTTAAAGATTGATATTTTACAAGATGGTGCTTATGTAAATTATGATGTTAGTTCGATCTTTCCTGATATTCTTTTGATTAATATTATTCCTGAATATCTAGCTAAAGCTAAAGAAAATGGTCGCAATAAAACTATGAAAGAATTTAGGAAATTTAT
The DNA here is from genome assembly GCA_030065615.1 of Xenococcus sp. MO_188.B8. Lineage (GTDB taxonomy): Bacteria > Cyanobacteriota > Cyanobacteriia > Cyanobacteriales > Xenococcaceae > Xenococcus. The sequence continues at coordinate 52,590 of JASJDR010000010.1, forward strand.
AATTAATAATTTTGTTTAGTTTGATGATTAATTATTGAGAATAAATATTAAATTATTTTAAGATATGAAATTTGCAAGTTATGGCTACTAGATCATTAAGATTTAGTAAGCTGATCCATATTTGACTTGCATAATTCTGACGCTCAATCCATACATGTAGCTTGAAACGTTCTGGTAAACTCGATCTTGGTCAGCTTAGACATGATCAACAAAACAAATACTATGCATGGAATTTTAGTCCGCAAAACTATTTTTGGTTTAAATAAAGCTATTGGCGTAAATTTCCGAGATTTATTCAAAGCTTTAGGGAAAGCCATAGCAGATTATAATTTTGGCAAATGGAATTTGTTAGCCAAAGATGGGGTTGATGCTTTAGCTGCTTTAAGATTACAACAAGATGCGGGGCATTTAGCTTGGTTATTAATTTATCGTTCTCTTAATCGTGCCATACATCAGTTAGTAGAAGATAACCAAGATTTGTTTAGGAGTAAATATAAAAATTATGATTCGATGGAAGAAAAACTGGATTTTTCTTTAGAAGATGCAGAAATAATTATTGATAGTAATTTTTTTAAGAACCCAAAACAAATTTTCAAACAATTAGATATTAATAAGCCTTATTATGAATTTAGAGGCAGGGAAGAAAAACAATATCAAAAACTAGTTGCAAATTTAGAAACTCATCTAGAAAATTGGTTAAATCAAGCAGACAAAGATGATTCAATTCGCATCATTAGCGGAGATCCTGGTTCTGGTAAATCTTCTTTTTCTAAGATGTTTGCGGCTAAACAAGCCGAGAAAAGTGAAATACCAATTTTGTTTATCCCTCTGCATCATTTCGATGCTACTGGTGACTTGGTTACTGCGATTGGGAAACTTATTCGAGACGATGATTATTTATCTCATAATCCTTTAGATGGAGAACTCAAAGAATCAAGGTTATTAATTATTTTTGATGGTCTTGATGAATTATCGATGCAAGGTAAATTAGGTGCAGAAGTTGCTAAGAGTTTTATTAACGAAGTCCAAAAAACAGTCAGTAGAATTAATTATCGTCAAACTCATTTACAGGTATTAATCAGTGGAAGACCTATAGTAATTCAATCGAATCGGGGTGAGTTACGTAAATCAGAGCAAATTTTACATATTTTGCCCTACTTTATTCCTGAAAGTAAGAGATATAAATATGAAGATCCAGAAAATTTATTAACGGAAGATAGACGAGATCTTTGGTGGCAAAAATATAGTGAAGTGAGTGATAATCATTATGCTGCAATGCCTGAAGAATTAAATCTAAATAATTTAGTAGAAATTACAACTCAACCGCTATTAAATTATCTGATCGCACTTAGTTATATACGGAGTAAAAACGATGAAATTGAGGATGAAGATAAGATAATCTTTTCTGAAGAAACTAATCTCAATGCTATTTATCAGGATTTACTTAAGTCTGTTTATAAGAGAGGTTGGGATACGGATCAGCATCCGACATTAAAAGGAGTAGAATATAGAAACTTTGTTCGCATCTTAGAAGAAATTGCTCTAGCTGCTTGGCATGGTAACGGGCGCACTACTACAGTCAAAGAAATAGAATCCCATTGCGAAAGTAGTGGCTTAAAAAGACTATTGGAAATATTTGCTGAGAGGGCCAAATCTGGGGTTACTAGTTTGCTAACAGCTTTTTATTTTCGTCAAAGTGGTTATGGTAGAGATGGAGATCGCACTTTTGAATTTACCCATAAAAGTTTTGGTGAATATTTAATAGCAAGACGCATAGTTAGAGAATTAACCAAGATTAATAAAGAACTGAAAAATCGAGATGAAGATCCCGATGAAGGTTGGGATGAGAAACAAGCTTTAACTCGTTGGATAATTATCTGTGGAATATCAGCAATTGATGAATATTTATTTAAGTTTATTTGCGATGAGATTGCGTTAAACAAAACTGAAACTGTTAAACAATGGCAAAAAACTTTGGATTATCTGATTAGTTATATGTTGTGTCATGGAATGCCGATGGAACAAATAGCTCCTCGCCCATCATATAAAGAAGAATGCCAACAAAGCAGAAATGCAGAGGAGGCTTTGTTAGTAGTGCTTAACGCTTGTGCCAGATATACCGAAGAAATATCCGAGATTGATTGGCCGTCAGAATATAGTTTTACTAGATGGTTATCTCGTCTTCAAAATCAAATTGAAGATGACCAAAAGATAATTGTTAATCAATATCTTAGTTGGCTAAATCTTAACAGGGCAATTCTTAGTGAGGCAAATCTTAACAGGGCAGATCTTCAAGGGGCAGATCTTCAAGGGGCAGATCTTCAAGGGGCAATTCTTCAAAGGTCAAATCTTCAAGGGGCAGATCTTCAAGGGGCAATTCTTAGTGAGGCAAATCTTAACAGGGCAGTTCTTAGTGAGGCAATTCTTAGTAAGGCAAATCTTAACAGGGCAGTTCTTCAAGGGGCAGTTCTTCAAAGGTCAAATCTTCAAGGGGCAATTCTTAGTGAGGCAAATCTTAACAGGGCAGATCTTCAAGGGGCAGTTCTTCAAAGGTCAAATCTTCAAGGGGCAAATCTTAACAGGGCAATTCTTAGTGAGGCAAATCTTAACAGGGCAGATCTTCAAGGGGCAGATCTTAACAGGGCAGATCTTAACAGGGCAGATCTTCAAGGGGCAATTCTTAGTGAGGCAAATCTTAACAGGGCAGTTCTTAGTGAGGCAAATCTTCAAAGGTCAAATCTTCAAGGGGCAAATCTTCAAAGGTCAAATCTTCAAAGGTCAAATCTTCAAGGGGCAGTTCTTAGTGAGGCAAATCTTAACAGGGCAGATCTTAGTGAGGCAAATCTTAGAGAGACAATTCTTAGAGAGACAAATATTAACAGGGCAAATCTTCAAGGGACAATTCTTAGTGAGGCAAATCTTGAAGAGGTAAATCTTAACAGGGCAGATCTTCAAGGGATAATTCTTGATGACGATGTACGCTGAAAGATAAAATCTTTATCCGCAGATGAACACAGATAAAATTAATAAGCAAGTGGACAAAATAAATTAGACATAAAAATCACTGAATGCTTTAGTCTGCCGTGATGTAGATTCAAAATAATATTGTCTACCTGCTTAGTGGATCTGCTCAAAGTTCTACTATGAAGCCCATGCATTCATCCCTTTGCGCCTTTGCATCTTTGCGCGAGATAAAATCTATTTTGATAAGTCCTATTCCTAATTCCTTTCCAAATCCCCATGAAACTAAAACTTAAAATTTGGCGACAAGCAAACCCAGAAAGCACAGGAAAATTTGTGGACTATACAGTATCCAACTTAGATCCTGATATGTCCTTTTTGGAAATGCTAGATGTCCTCAATGAACAACTCATCAAAGCCAACCAAGCACCCATAGAATTTGATAATGACTGTCGCGAAGGAATCTGTGGCTCTTGCGGTATGGTTATCAATGGGATTGCCCACGGAAATCAAAAACTAACTGCGACTTGTCAATTACATTTACGCTCCCTGAAAGAGGGGGATACCGTAGTTATTGAACCCTGGCGTGCTAAAGCTTTCCCTGTAATTAAAGATTTGGTTGTAGATCGCTCCTCTTTCGATCGCATTATTAGTGCAGGAGGTTATATTTCAGTCAATGCTGGAGCTGCGCCCGATGCTAATAGTTTACCAGTAGCCAAGGCAAATAGCGATCGCGCTTTTGAATATGCAGCTTGTATTGGTTGTGGTGCTTGCGTTGCAGCTTGTCCTAATGCTTCGGCTTCTCTGTTTACTGCGGCGAAAATTGCTCATTTGTCCCTACTTCCCCAAGGAAATCCTGAAAGAAAATTACGAGTCGCCAAGATGACCCTACAAATGAACCAAGAAGGTTTTGGTGATTGCTCTAATCATGGAGAATGTGAAGCTGTATGTCCGAAAGGGATTTCTATTGATGCAATTTCTACAATGAGACGAGAATATATGATTTGACATACTCATCGACCTAAAGGTACGAGGATTCTGCAATACTGGCGTAGCTTGCGATCTAAGACCGTCTTACGGCTACTCTTACACTAGACAATGCCCTGCCTAGTTGGAATATAATCCAAACAACCAGGATTGGTTTTCTTTCTTTAGGTCTCCTAGAACTTAATTAAATCCTGCATTTTACCGCTAGCGATTCGTATTGATCCCAATCAAACTAAAGAGACTACATCTTTTCTCTTGGTCGGCGTTCCTTAGCTGCTTGCAAAGCAGCAGGGTCCGACCGCTACGGTGCGTTTAAGGTTTTACCCAGAACACGAAGCTGGGCAAGCCGATTTAACTTCTGAATCGAACCCTATACCTTAAGTATATTTAAAGACTTCCTGATATCTTACAATAGTTATGATCTTTATTCTATTAAGATTTTGTATCTAAATTGTCAATCTATTACGCCGTTTACGGCGGGGCTTTAAACCCACGATTACAAGGGTAAAGTGGCAAATGCCCAATCTATAAATTTCCTATTTCATATTCAACTAAGTCTAGTTACTTAAATGAGTGACAATTTACCTCGTATTCATCCCAATACTATTGAATTAGTACAACAAGGAGTTGATATTGTTGAAGTTATCTCTGAATATGTGGTATTGCGGAAAAAAGGGAAAGATTATTTAGGATTATGTCCTTTTCATAACGAAAAATCCCCGAGTTTTAGTGTTAGTCAAGAAAAGCAAGTATATTACTGCTTCGGTTGTGGTGCTGGCGGGAATACTTTTAAATTTTTAATGGAGATTGGTCAACAGTCTTTTGCTGAGGTGGTGTTAGATTTAGCCCAACGCTATCAAATCCCTGTAGAGACAATTGAGCCCGAGGAAAGGGAAGAAATTCAGCGTCAGCTAACTCTGAAGGAGCAATTGTACTCCATTCTCGCCGTAACTAATAATTTATTCCAACATGCTTTACGTCAAACTCCAGGAAAACACGCCTTAGAATATCTCCAACAAGAGAGACAATTAACCGACTCTACAATTACTCAATTTCAATTGGGTTATGCCCCTGGAGGATGGGAAACTCTCTATCGGTTTCTGGTAGAGCAAAAACGCTTTCCTGTTAATCTGGTTGTAGAAGCTGGTCTAATCAAACAACGCACCAATGGTAATGGTTATTATGACGTATTCCGCGATCGCGTTACCATCCCAATTTTAGATATCAAGGCAAGAGTGATTGGTTTTGGTAGTCGCACTTTGGGAGATGATAAGCCCAAATACCTCAATTCTCCCGAAACAACTCTCTTTGATAAGAGTAAAACTCTGTTTGCTTTAGATAAAGCCCATAAAACTATTGCGCAACAGGATAAAGTAATAGTTGTGGAAGGCTATTTTGATGTCATTGCCCTTCATGTCGCAGGAATTACTAATGCTGTAGCATCTTTAGGTACGGCTTTTACTCACTATCAAGTCAAACAATTATTACGTTATACGCCTTCTAAACAAATTATTCTTAATTTTGATGGCGATCAAGCAGGAATTACCGCCACCGAAAGAGCAATTTCTGAAGTTAAAGATTTAGTTTATTCAGGACAAGTACAATTAAGAATTCTCTCTCTACCAGGTGGAAAAGATGCAGATGAATTTCTTAGAAGTCGTGATAATGCAGCAGAAATTTATCAAGAAGCTATAGATAATTCCCCTTTATGGCTCGATTGGCAAATAAACAATTTGATTCAGGACAAAAATCTTAAAGCAGCCAATCAGATGCAAGAAGTAGCCACAGAAATGGTCAAGTTGCTTAATCTCCTACAAGATGCTAATCAACGTAATTATTATCTTAATTATTGTGCGGAAATTTTATCTCAAGGTGAATCGAGAATCGTTCCTCAAAATGTAGCCACGTTACAAAATCAACTATCTCCACAAAGAAGGAATAGAAGCCTCAAACCAAAGCAAGGACATCAATTTAATAAAAAAATGTCCGAGAAAAAACTATCTTTTAATATTGCGACTAGTCCCGAAGAAGAACTATTAAACCAAGCAGAATCTCTATTGCTACTAATTTATATTCACTGTGCCCAATATCGAGAAGAAATAATAGATCGTTTAGAAGAAAAAGATCTATGTTTCAGTTTGTCGCAACATCGTTTTCTGTGGCAAGAAATTATTGAAGCAGAATCAAATATCAAAGAATCATTAGAAATTAATACTAATCTTTTACTCGATCAATTGCATAATCAAACCCTTAACTTTCCTGCCGAAATGCAAGTAGTAACCAGCTTCTTTTATCTTGATGAAAAAAGCCAAGAAGATATTTATCGTGCCTCATCGCGAATTGAAAATGCGATCGCGTCTTTAGAACAAGTAAATTGTATAAAATACCAAAACTATTGCACTGAACAATTACAAAATCTTAATCCTTTAACGGATAGCGATCGCTTACAACATTTGTATGAAGAAATTCAATATACTAAAACTCGAATTCAAAAGTTAGAAAAAAATCGTCTTTCTTTTAATAATTAAAAAGAAAAGAGATGCTCATTATGACTTAAACTAACTCACTTCTTAAAGATCAACTTTAAGTCAAAGAATCAACAAAATTACTCAAACGTTCTATTCCTTGCTTAATTGTATCCATACTTGTCGCGTAGGAAATACGAATACAATCATCTGCACCAAAAGCAATTCCTGGAATAGTAGCAACTTGATAAGAGTCTAATAAAGAATTACAAAAATCTAAAGACTTCAACCCAGTTTTACTAATATCTACAAACACATAAAATGCCCCATAAGGTTTCGGGCAAGATAAAGCAGGGATATCATTAATTGCCTGGTAAATAAATTCTCTTCTTTTAGCAAAAGCAGAGAGCATTTGTTGGACACAATCTTGAGAGCTTTCTAAAGCTGCGATCGCACCATATTGAGCAAAACTACAGACATTTGAAGTACTATGACCCTGAATTTTAGCCATCGCTTTAATAATTTCTAAGGGTCCTGCGGCATAACCCAGTCGCCAACCTGTCATGGAATAACTTTTGGCAAAACCATTACTAGTAATTGTTCGGGCAAATATTTCTGGATTAACTGCACCAATACTCAGATGCTCAGCATCATCATAAACAATATTTTCGTAAATCTCGTCAGAAACCACCAAAATATCATGTTCTACCACCATATCAGCGATCGCGCGTATGGCAGCGGGAGGATAAACGGTACCAGTAGGATTAGAAGGAGAATTGAGAACTAATAACTTAGTTTTGTCTGTAATAGCGGTTTTTAGCTGCTCTGGGGTCATGCGATAGTCATTAGCGGCAGTGGTTGCAATAAAAATCGGTGTTCCTCCCGCGAGCTTGACCATTTCGGGATAACTCAACCAATAGGGAGCAGGAATAATAACTTCATCATCGGCTTCGATGACAGCTTGCATTAAACCATAGAGAGAATGCTTGCCTCCATTGGTGACGATAATATTTTCGGCTTGATAGGATAGATTATTCTTGGTTTGCAGTTTATTCGCGATCGCTTCTCGTAATCTTAGTTCTCCAGCAACCGCACCATATCGAGTTTTACCTTCGTCTATCGCCTGTTTAGCAGCCTCACAAATATGTTTTGGTGTGGGAAAATCTGGTTCTCCGGCACTAAAACTACATACATCAATCCCTTCTGACTTCATTGCTTTTGCTTTAGCGGAGATCGCTAGGGTTAGAGAAGGGGACACCTCATTTACTCTTGCTGCTAGTTTCATTTCCTATCTGGTTTTTGTACTGAAAATTTGGGAAATATGCATACTGATCATTAAACTCTAGTTTCCCAGACTATTCTGTAGTTATTTTTCATCTTGTACATTTTTGTTACATTTGCTGCACTCAACATCAATCTTATACAGAGTTACTCTCCTCATAAAGCTTCTCCATCTCCCTTAACTCCCCATGCTTTAATTTTAAGGTGCGGCGATTAACAAAATTTTTTCCCATAACCAGGGAAAGATCCTTTGACACCAAACAGCTAGATGGGATTGCCAACCGACTAAAATCTCTGGAGAATCTCGACTTAAGCCAACGATCAAAGACCTAGCTACCGACTCAGGGGTCATCGGGATTACCCAACGAAATAATTTTAAATTCGCGATCATGTCAGTCTTCGTCAAAGACGGTAATAAGGCAATAACTTTAATATTGTGAGGTGCCAGTTCTACTCGCAAAGCTTGAGAAAAACCCACAATGGCAAATTTGGTTGCCGAATAAGTTGACATAGTGGGAGCTGCCACTTTCCCCATTAAACTAGAAACATTAACAATTACTCCTTCTTTTCTAGCTGCCATTCTTTTAGCAATTAAACGCACAATCGTAAACATTCCCATCAAATTTAATGAAATTTCTTCTTGCATTTTAGGCAATTCTGATTCTAGAAAAGGTGCTTGATGGGCTACTCCTGCACAATTAATTAAAATATCAATTGGTCCATAATTTCGCCAGGCTTTCGCGATCGCAATAGTTGTGGCAACTGATTGAGTTAAATCTACTGCTAAAGTAATAACTTCTACCTCTAAAGATTCAATTTCTGCCGCAACTTCAGCCAGTTTTTGGCGATTTCTAGATACGAGAACTAAACGTTTAACACCTCGTTGAGCTAGTTGCAATGCGATCGCTTTACCGATGCCGCGAGAAGCCCCAGTTACTAATGCTGTTTTTGTCTTTAAATTCATCACAAAATCCTCAAAATATTAATATGGGTTATGCTGTGAAATCTTCAATACATACCAAAAAACTTCCATAGCATCCCTATTGTTTATGGTTTACATCTATAATTTATGCAAAACACTTATAAAAATAAGTGCAGTAAACCACAACAGCTTATGTTTACAAGCTGGTGAAACTATGAATTATTTAGGAAAATTACTTGGTCATCATTTTGCTAAGTTAGATACCTTGATTTTCTGGCAAAATTATCAAAAAAAATTTTTAATTTTAACCTAACTGAAAAAATATAGATTCCTGGTACATTATATTTTTACAAATTTGTTAATGTCTTAAAAAATCCAGGTCAGGCTTTAAATTAATAGCATTAGCAATCCATCATCAGAGAATTAGTTCAATCGACGACTTTTTCTATTCTAAACTGAAACATTTTCAAGTCTCCTTAAGCTTAACTGCGATTACAATAATCTTAATCGCCAAGGCATAAAGATAATTTAAAGATTCATAGTATTTGTATTTGTGGGCGAACTTATATTTAGTAATAACAATTCAGAAGTAAAAAACTTGGCAATAGTTCCTGTAACAAAATTTTTACTGGTTACTAATCCTTAGTTAAGTTCCTAGATAAAATTATTACAGATTGTTTTTCTTACGGTGCGTGTTTCTTGTCTGTGACATTCTCCCGACGCTAAAAACGCAATAAGTATATATGCTCAGAAAAAATCCTGTCTTGGTCAACATTAATGAGCGCAAATGAGCGCATAAGTAAATTTTTTGTAAAAAAAACATAAATTTTGCCAATTCTCAGACAATCTTCTGGCAAATTCATCGTTCTATCTTACAATGGAATAGGCGGAGACAAATGTTTCCGTTCACTCCTCACACCACACTCCGCCCAAGGGTGACGCGGGCGGTTTTCTCTTTTTTAATCTGGGTTATGGCATGGTATTTACTCAGAATCAATAACTCATACACACTAACTAAGAGTTACAATCGACCTTATAGTGATAGAATCTTGTATTATTGAATAGAAATTTTATCAGTATAGGGAATAATAGGCATGTCTTCAGCCCCTGCAGTAACAGATGCTAGTTTTCAAGGAGAAGTTTTGGAATCAGATGTTCCAGTTTTAGTTGACTTTTGGGCTCCCTGGTGTGGTCCTTGTCGTATGGTTGCTCCTGTAGTCGAGGAAATTGCTGAACAGTACGAAGGGCAAGTAAAAGTAGTCAAACTAAATACAGATGACAATCCTCAAGTTGCTAGTCAGTATGGAATTCGTAGCATTCCTACTCTCATGATTTTTAAAGATGGTCAAAGAGTAGACATGGTAGTAGGAGCAGTACCTAAGACTACTTTGGCAAACACTTTAGAAAAATATCTTTAAGAGTCAAAAACCAACCGCAACTAAAATAATTTAGGACTTACGCAAAATAAAAATTTTCACGCCACATATGTGTTAGGGTCTGCAATGCTCACCCTACTAATGGGGCAACTGCGTAATTCCTACAATTATCAAAATTATTGATTACTTAGTAAACCTCTCCCTTGAGTGAGAGGCTTGTTTATAACTAAGGCTTTTTTCTAGAAGCCCTAAATAGCCGGTTGAGGAATGGAAATGTCAACCAATGTAACTTTAGAGGACAAACTCTCTAAGGAGGGATTAATGCTAGAGGCATTACCTACTACAAGAATAACTATATTATCTAGAGCTAAGTATTTTTGGGCAACTCGCTGAACATCTTCTACTGTTGTGGCTTTAATCCCTTCTTGATATTGAAAAATAAAATCTTCAGGATAGCCAAAATATTCATAACGCATCAAACGGGATAAAGTTTGACTGGGATTTTGAAAATTAAACACAAAAGAATTGAGAATTGATTCTTTCGCATTGGCTAACTCGGCTTCTGAGATAGGGCTATTTTGTATTTTTTCTAGTTCTGCCAAGATAGATTGAATAAAAGGGACAGTGGATTCAGTCTGAGTTTGTCCCCCGGCGGTAAAAGTTCCTGGATAATCATAATTAGGATTCCACACTCCAAAAACACTATAGGCTAATCCTTGACGAGATCGCACTTCATTAAATAATCTACCGCCAAAACCGTTAATAACTCCATTCAAAACACTAATTTGGGGATAATCAGGATTGTTTAACAAGCCGCCAAGATGTCCTAATAAAACACTACTTTGAGTTAAGTTGGGGCGATCGACTAAAAAGATCCCATCAGTATATTTTTGAGTTGCCAGAGGAATCTCTAGGGATGGAGCAGGAGTACTTACTTGCCAATCCCCAAATTTAGCTTCTACCATTGACTGCATTTGAGCCGTATCAAAATCCCCAACAATTCCTAAGATCATATTTTCCGGTCGCACAAATTTACTATAGAAATTAAGAACATCATTACGGGAAATATTGTTTACAGTTTCATATTCCTTGGTACGAGCATAGGGGCTAATCGCACCATAAATTAGTTTATTGAATTCTCGTTGACTAATTTCTTGAGGGTTATCATTACGACGGGCGATCGCTCCTTGTTGTTGATTTTGAATCAATTGCAGTTGTTCTGAGTTAAAACTAGGTTGACGAATTACTTCAGCAAATAATTCAAACACCGTATCTAAATCCTCGGTCAGAGTACTAAAACTCACAGTCCCAGAAGTCTTATTAATAGTAGATTCGATGCTAGCGGCATTTTGTTCCAAAATTAGATTTAATTCTTCTGGCGGATGATTTTTCGTTCCGCCATTACGCATCATATTGCCTGTTAATTCAGCTAAGCCCACTTGATCTTGAGACTCAAATCTTGAACCAGTACGGATTAACGCGCTACCACTGATTAGAGGAAGATCGCGATCCTCGACTAGATAGACCACCATGCCATTGTCCAATTGATACCGAAGATATTCGGGTAATTGGATTTCTGGTAAGGGGGAGAACTCTAACTCATCATAATGTTTAGGCGCGATCTCATTCTTTGCCAGGCTATGGGCGGTCTGCGCTTGCGAAGCTCTACCCGAAGGGTCAGCAGATCTTTCCAAGATCGCATTTACTGGAATATTGGTCAAAAATATTAAAAGAACGCTTAAACAGCCTAAACAAAGCCAATAAATAAGATTTCTAGATTTTTTAGTGATCATATAAGTATGCATAATCGTAATTTCTTGTCTCAAGATATCGTTTTTACTCAGTATTTGCTACTTGTTACTGGACGAACAACCCCAACTCTATACCGCAACCTTGTAACAAAACTTGTAACAAAATTTGCTCAAACATTACAGAATATTACTTTGTTTTCCATAAAAGAGACCTAGGTTACCAGACTAATTTATGTTTGATAGCGATGAGTGAGGCTTCTCGACCATCATCAAAATAAAATTAAAAATTGTCACAATATTAAAAGGAGAGCTCAATGCTTGACGCTTTTTCTAGAGCTGTAGTATCAGCAGATTCGAAAACTGCATGCATCGGTGGAGATGAAATCTCTGCACTTAAAGGATTCATCGCTGAAGGCAACAAACGTCTTGACGCAGTAAATGCCGTAGCTAGCAACGCCAGCTGTATCGTCTCTGACTCCATCGCTGGGATGATTTGCGAAAACACTGGTCTGATTCAAGCTGGTGGAAACTGCTACCCCAACCGTCGCATGGCTGCTTGCTTAAGAGATGGCGAAATCGTGCTTCGTTATATCACTTACGCTCTGCTAGCTGGTGATGCTTCCGTCTTAGAAGACCGTTGCTTGAATGGTTTAAAAGAAACTTATGCTGCTCTAGGAGTACCTACTACTTCTACTGCTCGTGCTGTCGGAATTATGAAAGCTTGTGCTGTCGCTCACATCACTGGCACCAACAGTGAAGCGCAAGCCGGTGCTAAATTCAAGAAAAATGAAACAGCTCAAGGCGATTGCTCCGCATTAGCTGCTGAAGCTGCCAGCTACTTTGATCGTGCAGTTGCTGCCATCAGCTAGTAGTTAATTCACCCCAAAAGTTAACGTAAGCCTAAGCCGATTAGGCGAGAATCTTAGAAAAACATCGAAAAACCATTCAGGAGAAAACACAATGAAATCAGTTGTAAGCACAGTTGTCACTGCTGCTGATGCTGCGGGACGTTTCCCCAGCACTTCCGACCTCGAATCTGTACAAGGTAGTTTACAGCGTGCTGCGGCTCGCATGGAAGCTGCAGAAAAATTAGCTGCTAATATCGACAATGTAGCTAAAGAAGCTTATGATGCTTGCATTAAAAAATATTCTTTCCTTAACGATGCAGGTCAAGCTAACTCCACTCAAACCTTCAAAGACAAATGTCTTCGTGACATTAAACACTACTTACGTTTAATCAACTATTCTTTAGTAGTTGGTGGTACTGGTCCTCTTGATGAATGGGGAATCGCTGGTCAGCGTGAAGTATACCGTGCTTTAAGTCTGCCCACAGCTCCTTACGTAGAAGCTCTCAGCTTTGCTCGTAACCGTGGATGTGCTCCTCGTGATATGTCTGCTCAAGCTTTACTTGAGTACAATGCGCTTCTGGACTATGTAATCAACTCTCTTTCCTAGGATAATTATCTATTGGATTAATTAAACTGGTTGGTTGATTGAATATTAGGGAAAACTAAACAAGTAGCTTAGTCGTTGAGGTTTTGTTACTTGTAAAGTTTTCCCATATTTTTTGGTCAGAGAGACAGATGAAACATCTGATACCAAATCCTGTTTAGATACACCACTTAATAGTTATGGTAAGGCAGAAGGCAGCCCTAAAGGATACCGCTCCGCATAAGGGCAGACGGCAGAAGGAATTAAGCCTATTTAATACTCGCCATATAATAGTGGGTTTTCAGAATCGGATTTAGTATGATTCGCT
>JASJDR010000297.1 GCA_030065615.1 Xenococcus sp. MO_188.B8
CGCTTTCTCATCATTCATTCTCTCCACTTTCGAGACCTTATTCTTGGGAATATAGCGAGACTTTTGCATAACGCGATCGCATTATTCTAATATGTTGTCATCAGATAATAGTTTCGCGATCGCATTATTACTTCCTCCTCTTCGATTTGCTCTCTAAAACTTTCAGAATTTTCTCTACTGGTGCTTTCTCATTATTCATTCTGATAATTTTTGTTTCCATCTTTTTTGGTATGTATTTAGAAGATTGCACCATGCGATCGCGTTATGAAAAAGTCTCGCTATATTCCCAAGAATAAGGTCTCGAAAGTGGAGAGAATGAATGATGAGAAAGCGCCAGTAGAACAGATACTGAAGGTTCTACAGAATAAAGCTAAGAGGAAGAAAAGGTGATGCCAGACAATGACCCTAATTCACGCCGAAAAGCGAGACAAAAAAGAGTTCAAAAGATTATCAAGTACTTGGGACTTGGAGGAACTGGGATTGGAATCTCTGCAATTGTTGGGTTTTTGGTAAAGGGTCAATTTAAAGCGGCAGCAGTATCTGCACTGTTAACGGTAGGGGTGACGATACTAGCGATCGCGTATAAATTTGCTTCAGGAGTAACTAACCGAGTTTTAGACAAGATTGAGGAAGAATTAGACAACCTACAAGAACCTCTAGCTACCTGGATTGTCAACCAACCAAAACGTTTTTTTACATGGTCACAATTTCAGAAAAAGTATTATCAGAGCTTAATCGATACCATTCGGGAATTGAAAACAGAGGGATTCAGAATTGGCTTGCCAGTGCTGGATTTAGAGAATGTTTTTGTGTCGCTACGAGTTGTAACGGAAATTCCCGAGAAAATAACTGGTGCAATGATTTGGGGGAATGGCGATTCTGGGAGTCAAGAAATTTGGGACTTTTTAGCCCAAAGCAGCAAGAAAAAGTTCCAAGCCTTTCGCCGTTTAGCGGTGCTTGGACCTCCTGGGTCGGGAAAAACTACATTATTAAAGCATTTGACTCTGATTTATGCCAAAAAGAAAAACCGACTCTACAAAGCACCCAAATTAATCCCAGTGCTATTGTATCTGCGGGATTTTCGTCGCCTGATTGTTAGAGAAGAACCACCAAACTTGCCTCAACTGATTAGGGAACATATTCAGAAACTACCTGCTCCTGAGTCACTAACTCCGCCTAACAATTGGATTGAAGATCAATTAAAAATCGGCAAATTTTTAGTAATGCTTGATGGACTGGATGAAGTTGCTGATTTTAAGGAACGGAAAAATGTTAGTCAATGGTTAAATCATCAGATAGAAACCTATCGAAAAAATCTGTTTATCCTGACTTCACGTCCTCACGGCTATCGCAGCGCACCAGTAGAACAAGTGGGAACTGTTCTAGAAGTACTTCCCTTCAACTCTCAGCAGGTAAAGCAATTTATCCAGAGCTGGTATCTACAAACCGAAATTATGAGTCGAGCGGGAAGGGATACACCAGCAGTGCGCTCGGAAGCTCAAAATAATGCTAATGATTTAATTGAGCGCATTATGGATAATCGAGCCACAGCAGATATGGCGAAGAATCCCCTGTTGGTAACAATGATTGCCACGGTTCACTATTGCGATAGCGAATTACCAGGTCCTCGGGTAGAACTATATCAGAGAATTTGTGATTTGCTCTTGGGTCCACGACAGGAAGAGAAGAAGATTGAAACGCCACTGACAGGAGAACAAAATAAGTCTGTACTGCAAGTCCTGGCACTAGCTTTGATGCAACGGAAAACACGCGAATTTAATCCCTCTCAAGGACAAGATCTGATTCAAGATGAATTGCAAAGGGTAGCAGGTAGTACGCTTACTCCATCTCGATTCCTCAAGCAGATTCAAGAGATCAGCGGATTATTAGTGGAAAGAGAACTAGGCATTTATGAATTTGCTCATTTGAGTTTTCAAGAATATTTAGCGGCGGCTCAGGTAAAGGAATTGCAGCAAGATGATCTTTTGACCCAGAACCTACAAGATCCTTGGTGGGCTGAAACTATCCGCCTCTATGCTGCTCAGAGTGATGCTACTAACCTGATTCGTGCAGCGCTGGAAAATCCAACTGTTAATTCATTAACTCTAGCTTTAGATTGCCTCCAGGAAAGCTTAAAGGTAGAGCCAGCTATACGCGAACAACTTGAAGAAATGCTAGAGGCTGGCTTGGAATCAGAAGACCCTGAAATTGCCAAGCTAGCAGCCGAAGTTAAACTGTTGCGGAGGTTGAACAATTTATTTGAGATTGAAGAGAACCTCGAAATCGATACTAGCTACATTACCTGTGCTGAGTATCAACTCTTTGTTGACGAGTGGTTAAATTTAGGGGAACGTTTTCAAGCTGGAAGTGCCAAAAAACCGATTACTGATATGAGTTACCAGAATGCCCTTGGATTCTGTGCTTGGTTGAGTTCAAAGCCTCAGTCAAATGTTGTGGAGAATCAAGAAAATCAGGGCATATCTTATTACAGACTGCCAACAGCAACTGAAGCCCAAAATTATCTAGCTCAAGAACATAAGGAATTAGGATGCTGGACGATACAGAGAAGCAATACAAGGGAGCAAGGGATTAGAGTTGTTAAAGCCCAGCTTCCTTCTGAATACATCAAGCTCACTAATTACCTGTCAGCAGGAGATTGGGAAAAAGCAGACCAGGAGACAGCATCAGTAATGGGAGAGATGGCTGGGCAAGAAAGTCAAGAAGGTTTAGATGTCGATGTTGGGTTAATTAAGCAAATTTCTCCTCAAGCTCTTCACATTATTGGTCTGCTCTGGTGTCAATACTCTAGAGGGCGGTATGGTTGGTTTACCTTTGATGTCATTACCGTCAACGTCCGAGGACGGGAAATTCTACGGCAACCGAGTCAAGCCAGATATTTCCTTGAAGATTTAGATAATGGTGTAACTTTGGAAATGGTCTCTATTTCTGGCGGTAAATTTATGATGGGTTCGCCAGAAGGTGAAGGTGACGATAGCGAAAAACCACAACATGAGGTGACTGTTCAACCCTTCTTGATGGGCAAATATCCAATTACTCAGGCACAGTATCAACAAGTGATGAGTAAAAATCCCTCTAACTTCAAAGGTGATGAGCGACCTGTAGAGTTTGTTTTTTGGAATGATGCAGTAGAGTTTTGTCAAAGACTATCAGAAAAGACGGGAAAAGAATACAGATTGCCGACCGAAGCGGAATGGGAATATGCATGTCGAGCTGGCATAACTACCCCATATCATTTTGGTGAGACCATTACAGATAAGTTAGCCAATTACAGTCAGAATGTTGGTGGAACCACCGCTGTAGGAAATTATCCGCCCAATGCCTTTGGTTTATACGATATGCACGGCAATGTCTGGGAATGGTGTCAAGATAACTGGCATGATAGCTATGAAGGCGCACCAAAAGATGGTAGTCCTTGGTTATCGGGCAAAAGTAGTACAAAAGTAGTTCGCGGCGGCTCTTGGCTCAACAGTCCGAGGGACTGCCGTTCTGCCTCTCGCTACGGGGACAGTCCTGTCGTCACGGGCGACGTCAACGGTTTTCGTGTGGTCTGTGGTGGCGCGAGGACTTAGCACTCTTTTGCCCTGTTGCCCTGTGCTGATCGCGGCGCGCCCCAACCCTCTATATTAGGCTATCGATACAAACATATTATAAAGGCTAAGAATTACCAATAAGGAGCGAACCATTAAAGATGCTCAGGCAATAGCTAATGAACTGTTACCTGATGACGAGAGTTTGGAGGAGAGCGATCGCCTGTAGTTAGTAGAGCGATCGCGATACGGTAATTCCCGCTACGATACCAATTCCGCACAACTCGCGAATTATAGATGAGCGCGATCGCACATGGGAACTAGAACTAGAGCGATCGCAATCTGCCAACCCCACAACCCACGAGCCAACATCTTCGCTCTAGGCAGCCGTTGATTCGGAGTCGGGCTTGGGTTCCTTTTTCTTTTTCTCAAAAATCTGCAATCCTGCCCCTTCTATTTCAATTACTCCCTCAGTGGTAATCTGGGCAATCTTTCCTGAAAGTGCACCCACCCAGTCTTCAAACTCATCCATTTTAGCTACCTGTTTCTTCAGAGTTTTGCGGTTAACTTCTGCTTTGACGATCACGTTATTTTCGCCTTGAATTTCCAGAGTTACTTTCTTCCCTTCAGTAGGTAACTCTGGCTTCTCGCTGAATTTGATGGTAATTTCGGGAATTCTACCTTGAATCATGATGCCTTTCGATAACTCATAACCTATCTAAGCTAATATCATTCGTTTGATTAACTGACAAACTTTAGTTTTATTTAGGATATTGGTCATTCTTGATTAGGTTCAGTTATGGTTAGCATAAAAATATTTTTTGTCAAATACTCTTTACAATTCTTAAAATTATTGTTACATTAGTTAACATAGAAAAGTAACAAGACAGAGGAACGCCCTATGTACACTACTCAACTAGATAACGGAACTCTCAACAACTACGCTCTTGAACCCAAGATGACTTATGCCGAATATCCAGCAGTGTATGAACAACGTCGCTACATCGTTCAAGGTGCGCTCGCTGCTCTCATTGTTACAGCTACAGTTTTTATTTCCTTCGCCGTGAGCTAATTGCTTGAGACAGCCTAGCTAAACAACAACATTGATTTCTCCTATTCGACCTTGGTGTATGCGCCGAGGTTGTTTTGTTTTTGGGGGGGGTGGGGTATAGCGATCGCATGATTAATTCCACTAAATCAAGGATTGTACTTGTCTGATGTATAGCGTCTATGTTCTAAGTTTCTAATCTTCTTTAAGCTTTTAGCTAATAGCTAGATGACAGATCTTCTAGTGGCTAGAAGATTTTATTGTTTGGGGGGCATTATCTGATGAGAGAGGTAATTAACGGTTATCTCTCAAGTACAAAAAAAATACAGTTTAAGGTAGGCTAAAAATGGCAAATTACGAACTCATTATACAGATAGAACCTCAAGATGTAGCAGAAATCAACAAGAATGGGCAAAGGATAGCAATAGTTAAAGAAGTATCCGGTGGAAGTAACAGCAAAAAAGTCGTTTGGGTATCTTTTGAGCCTTTTGAATACAATGAGGTTAAATGGGAGGTAGATTATGGTATTTATGTATCTGAAACCGAGGTACAGAACGGAGCCAAGATCTCTAAATGTTCTATGGTAAATCCAGCGAGAACGAAACTTTTGTATCCTTGTCAATATGGTACATTTGGCAACCCAGAAACATCTGAAGGATTAAAGGAAAATACATACTCGATTATGAATAAATATGAGAGAACATTGACATTTGGTGTAGCGCAGTCAGTAACTGCAAATGGCAATAAGTATACAGCTAACCCTCTTAATGCGATCGGAGTTCTGAGCCAAGAAAAAGCAGTTTTTACACCAATAGAGAAGATCAAGGTCTTCTTGCACGGAGATTTCAATAACGGCGTGATTATAACTGAAGTTACGAGTCAAGCGCATTCAGTCGATTTAACCAAAGAACGAATTCAGACTATTAAGTACGACAGGCTAATCGGAACATTTATGGATGCTTAATACCATATGATTTGTAGTGAAGGGGTAGACGTGATCGCGCTGTGAGAAGTCTTGAAATCCTTACGGGATAATGGTTTCAAACTATAGATTGGGAGTTTGCGCTCTCGGAGAGATCCGCTTCGCGGGGCGCATTGTCTAGCAATTCCGTTCTCGCCGTTTCCTCCTTCACACTGGCGATCGCTCTCCTGACTACAGGCGATCGCCTATTAAAATCATTTCATATTTTCGCCAATTCAAAAATCCATAAAGCCGAAAATACGGCAATCTAAAAATCTAAAAATTTATATTAGTTACTGTTTAAGCAACAACTAGACTCTTAGCTTGATTCAATGCTTGTGGTTTAGCTGTTTGATTTCCTATACGCAAATTTATAGACATAGATAATTCAGCAATTTCCAACAATTCTTGATTAACGTCATGACCATTAGCAACAAACCAATCTAAAACTGCTGCTAAATGCCAAATTGCTTGAGAACCTTTATAGACTGGGTTGGGAAAGGTAGGTTTGCTGACAAATTTTTGGATATTTTGTCGCGAACATTTAAAGATACACGCTAACTCTTTTATTCCCACCAAATCGGGAGATATATGAATCAACTCCGCTTCAGATAATACTGATTTAACATTATCAATTGCGCTGGAAATTGCTTCAAAAGCAGAACTCGATTCACGAATAAAATCAAGAGAAAGATAACCTGGCTTGCCAATTCCAGGCAAAGCATCATCACAACCAGCTTGATAAAGTGGATCGAGATAAATTTCAGGATTGGCATCAGACTGGTTAAGTCTAAACATTAAAGCAAAATCATATTCTTTCATATCAATCTTCTCCTAAATTTTCTCGATTCTCCTTATTAAGATGAATACAGTTATCTACGACTCGTCTAATTAGTTTGGCATGATTCGAGGGGTTTTTGGGAGTACTCCAAATACTTGTGATGCAGAACTCACCACATCTACAATTTGAATCCCGATTCGGACAATAAATTTGCCCCCACGAATGGGAACGAGAACTTGCCTCCTTAACCGTCCATCCTTGCTCGACAGCATGAGCTATTGCCGCACGAATCTCTTTATTAGGGTGCTTTTTTGCCATTTTTATCTTAGTAATTATTCAGCTTGGTTGTCAAGTGACAACCGAAGAACTCGCAAGACCAATATACTACTAAAGCTGCAAAAGTTACGTAGTAAGGAAAATTAGATTTTCGCCAATTCAAAAATACGCCAAGCCAAAAATACGGAAATCTAAAAATTTACCAAGCTGCCAAGGTGCATTGGCAATAAGTGAGATTACACTACATGGATGTCTGTGAAACTGAGGTATCCTTTCTTGTTGATTACTGTTGCTGGATTTAAAGGTGGCATCGGCAAAACTACTACTGCCGTCCATCTTGCCTGTTATTTTTCTCAGTTAGGGCAGACTTTATTAGTTGATGGTGACCCTAACCGCAGTGCTACGGGCTGGAGTAAACGAGGGGATACTAATTTTCCCTTCAAAGTAGTGGACTTAATGCAAGCTGCTTTGTACAGTCCCAAATACGAGCATATTGTCATTGATACTGCCGCTCGACCCGATCAAGATGAACTACAAGCATTAGCCAATGGTTGTAACCTTTTAGTACTGCCTACTACCCCCGATGCTTTGGCGATCGATGCCCTGCTGCAAACTTTAGATTTATTAATGTCCTTAGGAAGCGATCGCTATCGGATATTATTGACGATGATTCATCCTAAACCAGTCAAGATGGCTCAACAAGCTAGAGCTGCTTTGTCAGAGTTACCCCTATTTGATACGGAAATTAGACGTTTAATTGCCTATGAGAAAGCATCCCTCATGGGAGTCCCCGTGTATCAAGTTAAAGATCGCATGGCAAAAATCGCCTGGAGTGACTACGAGCAAGTGGGCAAGGAGATAACCAAATGAGTGACTCAGCCGAAATGTTTAAAAAGCTAGCTCAGAATCGTTTAAAATCTACCCCAGCTCCAGAAGAAACCAAAACTCAAGCAGGAACTAACCCTGAACCAAAAACTAAAACTCCAGCGAAAACCAAAACTAAAGCCAAGGTCAAAAAATCAGTCAAAGAAATTTCCCCGGAGCCAACCGAGAAGCAACCAGAAGCCGAAATTGCTCCTGAACCAACCAAAAAACGCGGTAGACCAGCTACGGGCAAACGCAGCGATCCAGATTGGATTGGCAGAACCTACTATATCCGCAAAGCAACTGATTTTGATATTGAGGATGAATTAGTCAAACTCAAACGAGCTGGCATCAATTTAGATAAATCCGAATTGGTGGATTTTCTCCTTGCCGCCTGGGTGAAATGGCGAAAAGGCGAAAATATAGATTTTCAAAT
>JASJDR010000076.1 GCA_030065615.1 Xenococcus sp. MO_188.B8
AGATGTTTCTTAAAGTTGATTGATTTGATGAATCAATTTTCTGGTCTTTCTCGCTTTTATACTAATCAATTTGATTTTCTCTCTTTTCTTACTGCCTAAACTTTCCTTTATTACCAGTAGTGACAAAAGAGGGATCATTACAGTACTTGCCGATTCAGTAGACTGTAGCTGAACATCAGCTTCTGCTTTCAATCGGCGAAACCTCTGCCTTGCAGGAGAAGGATTCCGCTTTTGCTCTTCTCGTTGTTGACGGCAAAATTCTAGCCAATCAGCCAAGTAAGCGCTGACCTCCTCTTTGTTGCGTAGATAGTAGAGAATGGTAGCGTAGACCTGTTCTAAGGTAATGGTTTCAAATTGTTGGGCAATTTCTTCAGGGGTTCTGGCACGATAGATATATTCGTAGAGAACACTTTCGATACCAATGCGGCTCCCTTTAATACGGATATCGTCGGAGCTTAGAACATTGAAGTAGTCTTCGATTTGCATAGCAACTTGTAATTACCAAGTAGATAAAAAGTTCTTTTAAATTATAATAAATCTCATACACTCTCTACCCTTTGATAACCTTAATTTATTATCAATGCTAACGACAAAAAAACTAACTTTGCAAGAATATTTGGCAATACCACAAGATGATAACTATTGTGAACTTATAGATGGACAAGCTATTCCTAAAATGTCGCCCAAAAGATTTCATTCCCGTTTAACTGTGGCACTTTGTTTACTATTTAATGAATGGATCGAAGATCGGGGAGAAATTGGTATTGAATGGGCTATAATCCTCAAGCGAAAAGGACAAGATTGGGTTCCTATTCCCGATTTACTTTATATTTCGTATGATCGTCTTCCCCTAGAAAGATTTGAAGATGAAGCTTGTCCTATTGCCCCAGAATTAGTAATAGAAATTATTTCTCCAGGTCAGTGTTTTGGCGATCTAAGTGAAAAAGCGACAGACTATTTACAAGCAGGAGTAGATAGGGTATGGCTAATAGATTCTTATAGTAAAAGTGTTACTATTTTTTACCCTGATGCACTGCCACAAACTAAGCGAGAAGATGATAGTTTACAAGATGAATTATTACCAGGATTAGGAATTACAGTACAACAAATATTTCAACAAGCAGGATTAATTTAAAATAAAAAACGCCTAGAACTTAATCTAGACGTAACAAAAAAATTGAAGTTGCTGAATTAGAGTCTGATTACGCCCCCCTAGCCCCCTTCCTCGCGCAAGGGAATGCGCGACGCGAAGCTAGTCCTTTAGGGTCTTTCGCCGCCCTAACCCTAAAGGGTACCCCTTCGGATAAGGATACCGCTGCCCCTTCGGGTAGAGCTTCGCAAGCGCAAGCGTCAATTCTGGGGGGAAATAGTCGAAAGCTATTTATAAAGTCCCCCAACCCCTCTTTATCTCCCCACCCCTTCCAACCTTCCCCTATAGGGGAAGACCATATGTTCTCTCTCCTTGAGGAGAGAGGTAGAGAGAGGTGGGAAACATCAGAAGTCTCTCCTTTCAGGAGAGATTTAGAGAGGTGGGGATTTAGGGGGCAAAACTACGATACGACAAATAAAACTCAATAATTCTACCAACGCCAAAAAAACTAATTTTAAATTCTCTAAAGTGCATTAGCACCAGCAACCACTTCAAGCAATTCCTGAGTAATGGCAGCCTGTCTGGCTTTGTTATAAGACAGAGTTAAGGTTTTCATTAACTCAGAAGCATTATCACTGGCATTATTCATCGCCGTCATCCGCGCGGCTAATTCACTAGCAGCAGACTCTTGCAAAGCCCGTAACAATTGATTATTGAGATACAAAGGTAACA
Organism: Xenococcus sp. MO_188.B8; assembly: GCA_030065615.1. GTDB lineage: Bacteria > Cyanobacteriota > Cyanobacteriia > Cyanobacteriales > Xenococcaceae > Xenococcus. The sequence goes on from JASJDR010000076.1 coordinate 1,823, forward strand.
AAGCATCCAGGATCTGTACTGGATCTTGTTCAAAGATCGTATATTGAGGCAAAGACTGGACATCAGTTAATACTTGGTCTCGTTCTACTGAGAAGCTTCCAGCACGGGTAGTTAAACGGAAAATTTCATCGTCTATTACTTCTAAACCCTGAGCGGTTAGAGGAAGTAAAGTTTGAATTACCGGACGGGAACTAATCAGAGAAACAAATCTTGTATAGATAAGTTCTACCCGATCCACAGTCTCCGAGAGGAAGAGAGATAAAACCTCATCGCCAATAGTAGCAGCTTCGGAGGCGCTAGGAATTTGCTCTAAACCAGAATAGGTTATGTCGATAGGTGCATTACGATTTTCAAAATATTGAATCGCTTTGCGTCCGATCAAGACAAATTTATAGTCAATTCCTTCGGCTGTCAGTTCCTGAGCTCGGTTTTCGGCACGACGAATCACATTAGCATTGTAACCGCCGCATAAACCGCGATCAGCAGTTATAACTACTAATCCTACAGTTTTTACTTCTCTTTGTTGGAATAATGGTAAGTCAACATCCTCAAAACTGAGTCTAGCTTGCAGACTATAGAGAACTTCAGCTAAATTGTCAGCAAAAGGACGAGTTGCATTGACTTGCTCTTGGGCGCGACGTACCTTAGCTGCTGCTACTAAGCGCATCGCTTCCGTAATTTTTTTGGTATTTTTGACCGACTGAATGCGATCGCGAATAGCTTTTAGATTAGGCATTTCTGTATGAGCTGATTTGTAAGTTTTAGTTCTAAAATCATCAACTCAACAATTATCACGACGATTTCAGTTATCAGCATCTGAAAGTGAAGTCAAAAGCCCCTGACGGGGAATTCAAAATTCAAAATTCAAAAATAAATTAATTTCCCCGAATAAAAAGGGCAGAAACTAATCATAGCAAGACTTTCAGTCTATTCTATTGATTTTTTAGTTTCTGAAGAGTCAAAAGCGGTGCGACCCTGCGGATTTTTAATCCGCCAAGGAACGCGCACCAAGAGAAGTCAAAAGTTAAAATTCTTAACTGATGACTAATAACTGATGACTGATAACTGATGACTGATAATTGTTAAGCTGTGAAGGCTTGTTTGTACTCAGTGATCGCTTCTTTAAGAGCGCTTTCTGCACTATCAGTAAGTTTTTTCTCAGAAGCAATAGTTGCTCCGTATTGCTCTTTGCTAGTAGCAAGATATTCACATAATCCCTGGGCAAATTCGGTTGCTTTCTCCACAGGAATATCGTCAATATAGCCATTTAAGCCAGCATAAGTTAGGGCTACTTGTTCTGATACCGAAAGCGGAGAATTCTGAGGTTGTTTGAGGATTTGACGTAAACGTTGACCTCTAGCTAATTGAGCTTGAGTTGCCGCGTCTAAATCAGATGCAAATTGGGCGAAAGCTTCTAGTTCAGCAAACTGAGCTAGCTCCAATTTTAATTTACCTGCAACCTGTTTCATCGCTTTAGTTTGAGCCGCTGAACCCACACGAGATACAGAAATACCAGCGTTAATTGCCGGACGGAAACCAGCATTAAACAAATCAGAAGAGAGGAAGATTTGACCGTCAGTAATCGAAATTACATTAGTGGGAATATATGCCGAAACGTCACCAGCTTGAGTTTCAATAATCGGCAAAGCTGTCATACTACCACCACCCAATTCATCGCTGAGTTTAGCAGCTCTTTCTAACAGACGAGAGTGGAGATAGAATACGTCTCCAGGGTAAGCTTCCCGACCTGGGGGACGACGCAACAAGAGGGACATTTGACGATAAGCTTGAGCTTGTTTAGACAAATCATCGTAGATTACCAAAGTTGCTTTACCTTGGTACATAAAATACTCAGCTAAGGTAGCACCAGTATAAGGAGCCAAATATTGTAGGGTAGCTGGATCGTTAGCATTGGCTGCAACTACGATTGTATAGTCCATAGCTCCCTTTTCGGTCAGGGTATCTATAATCTGAGCTACAGTAGAAGCTTTTTGACCAATTGCAACATAGACACAAACCACATCTTCTGATTTTTGGTTGATGATGGTATCTACTGCTACGGCAGTTTTTCCAGTTTGGCGATCGCCGATAATAAGTTCTCGCTGACCCCGACCAATGGGAATCATCGCATCAATTGCCGTAATCCCAGTTTGTAGAGGTTCACATACTGACTTACGGGCAATAATCCCCGGTGCCATAGATTCAATCAGACGAGTTTCGCTAGTACTAATATCCCCTTTGCCATCAATCGGACGAGCTAAGGAATCGACAACGCGACCAACCATGGCATCTCCTACGGGAATAGAAGAAATTTTACCAGTAGCTTTAACCGTACTACCTTCTTGAATACCAAAGCCGTCACCCATAAGTACGGCACCCACGTTATCTTCTTCAAGATTGAGCGCGATCCCCACCGTACCATCTTCAAATTCTAATAGTTCTCCCGCCATAGCTTGTTCTAAACCATAGATGCGAGCGATACCATCACCTACTTGAAGAACTGTCCCTACGTTAGAAACTTGAACATCCTGCTCGTAGGATTCAATTTGTTGACGAATAATATTACTAATCTCGTCAGGTCTAATGCTTACCATATCCCTTCCTTGTTGTTACTTATTGGTTATCAGTTTATGTACTCTTATGCACCCTTCGCCGATTCAAGGTTTCCTAACTACCCAGGTTGATACTGATACGACGCAATTGTCCTCTAATACTGGCATCGAATACCTGAGAGCCAACTTTGATAATTACACCACCGATAATATCGGGGTTAATGCTGGTCTTAATTTCTACATTTTGGGCATTACTTAAAGATTTTACTCGGTCAATAATTGCTTGAGTTTGCGCTTCGCTGAGTTCACGAGCAGCGGTAACTTCTGCCAAAATTGTCTGATTTAACTTTCTCAGCAATTCTAAATATTGACTAGCAATTTGTTCTAAAAAGATAATCCGCCTTTTATCTACTAGCAGCATCAAAAAATTGATCAAGTAAGGGCTAGTATCATCGCCCATTACCTGGCGTAGCACTGACTTCTTCGATTCGGCATTGATTATCGGATTCATCACAAAATCACGGAAATCTTTGGATTGTTCGAGTAAACTTTCCAAGGCACGAAAACTTTCGCCAAACTGTTCCGTGAGGTTATGAGATTGAGCTACAGACATTAAAGCCTGAGCATAAGGTTCAGCAATTTCCATGCTGAGTAAAGCTGCACTCATCTTTTTACCCTCCCAATCGAGCAATGCTGCTTTCAATTAATTGGTTTTGAGCTTCGTCATTAAGTATTTCGGGAAGTTGTGTTTCTACCCGCTCAATAGCCAAAGCTGCAACCCGCTGTCGTAATTCGGCAATTACCTTCGCTTGTTCGGAATTGAGATCAGCTACTGCTGTCGCTCTCAGGCGTTCTATCTCTTTTTCTCCCTGAGCTAAAATTGCCTGCTTGGTTCTCTCCGCATTTGCCAGAGCATCCTGACGGATTTTGACCGCTGTCTTTTCAGCTTCTGCTAACTTTTGTTGTTGTTCTTGCAACGCCGCCGCCGCAGTTTGCTGTTTTTTCTCGGCTTCTTGAATTTGTTCAGCGATCTTGGAGTTGCGATCCCTCATCAGATTGCTAATGAGATCTTTCCCATAGTAGACCAAGATGCCAACTAAAATTGTTAGGTTGATTAGGTTGGTGCCTAGAATATCTAGATTTAAACCAAAACCTCCTTCTGAATGAGCTTCTGCTAAAAAAAATAAATCCACCATTGTTGGTATTTGTGAATTTTAAAATTATCAATTGTTAATAGTTCTCAATTATCGAACTAATTCTGGCCCTAGAATTTTTTCTAGAATTTGGTGAGATAAAGAATCTACTTGTTGTTCTAAGGTTGCCATAGCGGCGTCCTTTTGTTGTTGCAGCTCTTCAGCTACCTGAGTTTTTTGGGCTTGAACCTCTTGCTGTGCTTCAGCTATTTTCTGAGCAGTAATCTTTTTGGCGTCTTCCTGAGCCTGCTGGAGAACTTCCTGAGATTTTCTGCGAGCATCGGCTAGTTGCTCCTCATACTGCTTGGCTAATTCCTCAGTTTCAGATAATTTTTTGCGGGCATCGGCTTCATTGTTCCGAATATATTCATCCCGCTCATCTAGTACCTTGGTTAGTGGTTTATAGAAAATTTGGTTCAGCAGCCAGGTTAAGAATAGAAACTGTATTGCCATTAAAGGCAAAGTGGCATCAAAATCAAACATTTTATCTATTACTATTTTATAGGCTAACGAACAGGATAGAGACTACCTCTAGGCAGCCTCTAACAAATTACTAAGCTATTAGGCAAAGGGATTAGCGAATAGTAATACTAGGGCAACAACCAAACCATAAATAGTCAGGGATTCCATGAATGCCAAAGTTAACAGTAAAGTAGCACGAATTTTGCCTTCAGCTTCGGGCTGACGAGCAATACCTCCAATAGCAGCATTGGATGCAGTACCTTGACCAACACCAGGGCCAATAGCACCTAAACCAATAGCTAGACCAGCAGCGATAACAGAAGCAGACTGAATATCCATGATGTTTTTTCCTACCTTTAATTTACAAATTTACAGAAACATTAAAGAAACAATTTTGAATGGTTGATGTGAAATATCAGATTCTCAACCTTCGCGGGATTTAATCTTGTAGTCGATATTGAACTACGAGAATTAATAATTACTACAAAACTGAGGATTTTAAATTACCCATGCTCCTCTTCACCAAACTCTTCAATCGCCTCATGTATATATGCTCCGGCTAAGGTGGCAAATACTAAGGCTTGAACTGCACTGGTAAGTAATCCTAAGGCCATGATTGGTAAAGGTACCAATATAGGTACTAATAGTACTAATACTGCTACTACTAATTCATCGGCAAGGATGTTACCAAACAGACGGAAGCTTAGGGAAAGAGGTTTGGTGAAATCTTCTAAAACCTTGATTGGCAATAAAAAGGCGACCGGATGGACATAGTTACCGAAGTAACCTAAACCTTTTTTGCTTAAACCAGCATAAAAATAAGCTAGAGAAGTAAGCAATGCCAAAGAAACTGTAGTGTTGATGTCATTTGTAGGAGCTGCCAATTCTCCAGACGGAAGCTCAATTACCCCCCAGGGGATGAGAGCTCCTCCCCAATTTGACACAAAAATAAACAAAAACAGAGTGCCAATAAAGGGCACCCAAGGGCGATAGTCTTTTTCCCCTAATTGACTTTTGGCTAAATCCCGAATGAATTCTAGGGCATATTCCATAAAGTTTTGGATCCCAGTAGGAATTCTTTGGGCATTGCTAGTTGCCGCAAGAGAAGCAATTACCAGTAGGCCGATTACGAACCAGGAGACGAGAAAAACTTGCCCATGAACTGTCAAGTTGCCTATTTTCCATAGAAAATGTTCGCCAACTTCTAATTCGGCAAAGATATATGAATTTACTAGAGTTAAACTACCTAGAGTTTCCATGCGCCTAGACTGAGAAAAACATTAAATTAAATTTGCTCTGGAACTTTACTTTAATCACCTAATATTTTCAAAGAGTCGCTGTTTGATTCCTTATTCGGCCAAAAAACAGGTTGCAACATATAGATAATGATTGCCTCTTTGTAGGTGAGAAATCCCAGAAATACTGGAAGAACTTGTAACTGTGGTAACTTGCTCGCTGCCACAATCAGGACTACGAAAACCCCTAGCCCTTTTACTCCGAGACGCTGTTGTGGTTGACCTAGGCGTTCAACTTCTTTGGCTAAGAATCTCAAATAAACTACACCAGTTATCGCTCCTAACCCATAGCTGAGAGCTGTGTTGAGAGAGAAAAAACACCATACAGGAATAAACATAATTCCCGTCAAAGCCAGGGTATAAATGTACAACTTTCGTTGTACCTGATAGTACACTGCCATGGAGTTTCCCTGCTCAGTTGAAGTTGGACTTTTCTGAGTCGTTTCTTCTTTTGGTTCTGGTGTAGTTTCTAGGGACTGATTAGACAAAGCACTCGGCGACTGACTCATTCTTCGATATGTATTTTGGTAAGTACTTATACGGAAACGGCAAAGCCTTGCTGTTACGCGCATAAATTTAAACCAAAAGCAATCTTATCACGGCAGTGTAACAATTATTAAATTTTCCTAAACTTGTTAAAATCGGACTATCTAAGCTAAGCAACTCAAGCTAATTGCGATCGCGAATTTCTGGGAACTGATTTCTCAAGTTAGGCAATCACGATCAGAAAGTAAGACAGGAAGATCAGGGCCAATCATATATCAAGAACAGTCTTTCAAGATATATAAAAGTAAAATTTGATTGAATAAATTGAGACTTGATTTCCTAGTTAGTATTACAGCTTATTACTTTAGGTAAAAATCGGAGAGAAGATATAATCTGATTTTAGTCAATTTATAGTTTAGTTAATTCTGGATAATATTTCCGCATGAAAAGTCAATCTTGGTCTTTACTCTCTTTGTTAGCGGCTAGTATGATTGTTTCGGTGACGAATCCTGCTAATGGAGAATCTACTGTCTCATCGCAAAAGACTTTTTTTTGTCAAGCTGATGAAACTATGCCAACTACCTTAGCGAAAGCAAGCAATGGCGAAAATATAGCTATTTTTAACTGGAATCGAGAGGTTTTTCCCCCAGGTACTGATCTTGAAGCAATTTGCACCAGTGTATCTGAAAAATTAGAAAATTATGTAACTTCTGAGGATAATTTACCTAATTTATCTTCTCTGAGTTTCAAAACTACACAATTGGATCACATTCCAGCGATTTGTGTAACTGATACTGAGAAAAATTGTAATCTAGTTTTATTGACTCTTGACCCCGTGGAAGAACCTCTTGAAACTGCCAATCTCGTTTTAAATTCGATTCTTAATCCTCAAATACAAGAGCAACAAGCTGCATCTAGTGAGCGAGGTGTACAATCAACTTTCTACACAGTTAAAATTTGGCACTTATTGGGCTTATAATTTAACAATAGCAATCATTTCTGTAATATCTCAACGTGCCTCAACTACATTGATAATTTGGTTGAGGCAATTACTGTTAGATCTTATGCAGCCTCTCCTGTAATGAAATCTCTAATTAGACCCCATTCCTGATCCTTCATTTTGACAGTACTTCCATTTAGAATGGGCTTCCTGCAATAATGCGATCGCCTCTTCATAGGTATCTACACAATTAGGGATTCTCATATCTGCGGGATCGGCCATTGGTGGCTCAACATCAACAGTGTATTTTTTGGCCCACACAGCTAACTCTTTCCACATTTCTCCCACTGTAATGAATGGTGTATCAGGGAGTTTGCGGACTTGTAACAATTGCCAAATCATAAAAGTTTCCAGCGCTGTACCAATACCACCTGGTAAGACGACAAAAGCATCGGAAGCAATTACAAAGTGATGCAGCCGAGAAAAGAATGTTTTGTGTAAATAAACTTCTTCTACAAAAGGATTCGCCTCTTGCTCAAATCCTAAATCGATCCGGATGCCAATGGATTGGGTGAGATTTTCTGGATCGGCGATTACGCTACCTTCATTGGCTGCTTGCATCAAACCGGGCCCTCCTCCGGTGATAATATCACAGCCCATGATCGTCAATTCTTCTGCCAGATAGCGAACTCCGTTATACATGCTAGTACCTGGCTGGATGCGTGCCGAGCCGAAGATTGTAACCCGATAACGTTCTCTCCTTGGGGGTCGAATACTGCTCAATTTATTAACCGTATCCCAAAGATTGAGCAGCGTATCATGAATCACTTCAAAGGCGGCTTCTGAATCAGCAATACTAACTGTATCGGGTGCTGGGGTAAAGTTACATTCTGGGGGAAATGATCGCTTTTCGTTATTCATGATTTGAACGAATAAAATGGAGAATAATTAGACTTGGCCGCAAAAATAGGAGCTAAGGAATAATATTTGTTATATCCCCATTTTAAAGAAGATCTCCCAGGAACTGGTAAAATACCTATATCTAAGGGAGATCTTTATATAAAATTAATTTTGTCCAAGTACTTATAACCAGAACATCTCAGCTTGTGCTGAGATGCCAAACTGTTCTGTATCAAGAAATTTTCTTGCGATCGCAAAAAAGCGCAACCACAAATTAAAGTTCTGAATTATGTAGCAGCCATTCTAGAATAAATTGATTAACAATTTCGGGTTTTTCGTCCTGAGGACAATGACCTGCGTTGGGAATGCCCTGAAATTGAACATTACTTTTCTCAACTGCTAAATCTTGATAAATTTTTGCTCCTTTGATGGGGGTCCAAGGATCTTCTTCTCCCCATAAAACTAATAAAGGATGTTGTAGATTAGGTAATAATTCCTGGGGAGTTTTGCCAGCAGGTGCGGTTAAAACCGAGGCAAATACTTCTTGTGCGCCGGGATCACAGGATGGCTGATACAGCATTTCAACTAACTCATCAGTCACCGCAGCGCGATCGCGATACACTTGGTATAGAGTATTGCGAATCCGTTTCTTTTGTCGAATACGATTAAAGATGAATTTACCCGTGATGGGAGAACTGACTAATTTGGTAAATCCTCCCATAATCAGGCGTAAAGGTAGATTTAGCTCGTCAGGACGGTGATTTAAGCCCCCAGCACAATTGATTAAAACTCCTCCTGTTGACATTTCGGGATTGTTCGTCACCAACATCAAACTGAGTAAAGCGCCGATGGAATTACCGATAAAAACAGTAGGTTGATTAATATGCGCTAACCAAAAGTCTCTAATTTGTGATTGCCACAAGTCTAAGCTGTAGTCCAAAGAAGGTTTTGCTGATGCGCCAAAACCAAGTAAGTCAATGGCATAAACCTGGTAACCATGGTCGGCTAAGACGGGAATGTTTTTTCGCCAATGTCCCATCGAAGCGCCAAAGCCATGAATTAAGAGGAGAGGTTTTCCGGTTCCAGCTACGGTATAGCGAGTTTGATGATCTTGCCAAGTCCAATCTAATTGATTAAGTGATTTTGCGCTCGTAAAGCGCGGCTTGCTGTTCGCTAATGTCATATGTTGAGCCAGTATTTTATTTGTTATCTTAGTTTAAATATTCTTAAAAATTATAATATTACATTTGACCAGGATACTGCCCTATCTAGTGGAAGTGGGCGTAAATAAGCACACTATTCTCAATCTGCGATCGCGTTCTTTCAACCCAAATTCACTGACAAAATTACCCAAGCCATTCCACTGAGTATTTCCTCGACAAAAACTACCATTTTCAAAAAATATCAGCTCTTGACTCAAAGAAGAAGGAGTATAATCAGCCTTGATATCGGAAGCAGGTTGATCTTTTGGTAAGTAACGAACTACTTGATGGATTGCTTGACTATTTTGAGTGGTCTCAAAGGTAATAACAGTCGGAGTGTCTTTAATTTCTTGTCCTTCAGCGGAAAGATGGGTGAAGGAACCTTCCCAGGTACCGATATTTTTTAACAAACAATCCCATTGAGAGAGCATAAAAACGATGAATTATGAATGATGAACGATTAATTAAGAGCTCACTTTTTTCTGTCCCTTAAAGGGCTCAAGCCTTTTACCTTAACAGACTTTATCGTTCATCATTGATCTTTCTTACTTTATTAACGGAATCTATTTTTTTATTGCCCAACCTCAGTTCTGAATGAGGACGCAGTTGAATTACCATAGCCACCAAATAGGTTTATAAGGAGAGTCAGGAACGCTAAAAACGCCTCTGACGCCACCTACTGCAACACATTCTAAAGGTTCTCGACGGGCTAAAATGCATTGAGCATCATAATTAGGGTTAATCCCAAATAGTGCTTCACTATAGTTAGAACTACAAGTTTCATGGGCAATTTCTACCATGCAGACTAAGGTACGATCTTCTTTTTCTTCGGTAGTAATATATCTTTGTTTTGGGTATAAATGTTGTAATTTTCTAGCTACTTGTTGACAAACTTCACTCCCAGAATCTTGGGGAAGTAAATATTCTTGATGCCATTTGATGAGGGGAGTTAAAGAAGTTTTTCCGGCCTTATAAATGTATAAAGTAGGGACTGAAGTTTCTACTGTACAAACAAAAAAAGCTTCAGAATCCTTATTAAGATATTGTTCTTGAGCTGCCAAAGGTCTAGTAAAAAAAGCGATCTCGCTAGAGACAAGGCACTGAGCGATCACAATTATTGATAACAGAATATAATGGCATCTTCTCATCATAATTACCTTGGTAAAATATAAAATTTATAAAAATATTTTCAATTGAAGTTGGATATACTTCATTATCCCCTTACATATTTGGCAATTACCTCCGTTTATTCACGGAAATCAGGCGCTTAAGGATAAGGTAATTACACAGGAAAATTAAGGTAACGGTGATGAAAAGATTTGAGAAAGAATAGAAAAGATAATATAGGGGTTTGACAATGCCAAACCCCTACCGAAATTGCATGTGTCGCCAACCTTATTTAATTTGGTATTACAGACTCATTTTGTAAAGCTAATTAAATTGAAACCTAATTCCACAAATTAAAAACTTACTTCACAAGTCAAATCTCCCGCTTCTTGGGAAAAGCGTAAATTTTCTTGGTAATCTACAGGACAGTCTATAACCGCAGGAACCTCTTGAGCCAAAGCTTCTTGGAGAATAGGAACCAGCTCATCAGCCGATTCTACACGATAGCCTTTTAAACCCATACTTTCGGCAAATTTCACAAAATCAGGATTAGTAAAATCGACGAAGGAGGAATGTCCAAATTGATTTATTTGTTTCCATTCAATTAAGCCATAACCATTATCGTTAAAGATTAAAGTTACAAAAGGAGTTTTGATCCGTAATGCAGTTTCTAATTCCTGGGCGTTCATCATAAAACCGCCATCTCCTGTAACCGCCACAATTTTTTTATCAGGATATACTAGTTTAGCAGCGATCGCACCTGGAATGGAAATTCCCATAGCAGCAAAACCATTAGAGATGAGACAGGTATTCGGACAGTCACAATGATAATGCCGAGCCATCCACATCTTATGAGCACCTACGTCAGAAATTACGATATCTTCTGGGTTCATCACTTGACGCAGATCGTAGATAATTTTTTGGGGTTTAATGGGAAAACTTGCATCATTGACGTAGCGTTCGTAATCTTTCCGCAATTGTCCACGTAATCGAGAAATATTACCTTTCGGTTTCCCTTGGCGATCGCATTTTTTGACAATATCCATCAAAGAATCGGAGATATCTCCCACTACTTCCACTAAAGGAATATAACTGCTATCGATTTCGGCTGGAGAAACGCCGATATGGATAATCGGCGTAGTCCCTTCGGGATTCCATTTTTTGGGCGAATATTCGATTAAATCATAGCCAACCGCAATTACTAAATCCGTTTCATCAAAAGCACAACTAATAAAATCTCGCTGTTGCAAACCCACTGACCATAAGCATAAAGGATGAGTATAGGGAACAACACCTTTGCCCATAAAAGTATTAGCCACAGGAATGTTTAACTGGGTGACAAATTCGGTCAAAGCTTCATGGGCATGAGCTCTAATTGCTCCATTACCCACGAGAATTAGGGGATTATCGGCCTTTGCGATCGCCGAAGCTGCGGCATTAATGCTACGATAGGAAGCATAGGTTTTCTCTCGATCATCTTTTTTAAGAGGTAGTTTCCCCACCACGGGCATAGCGGCAATATTTTCTGGTAAGTCAATATGAACGGCACCAGGTTTTTCTGCTTGAGCTAATTTAAAGGCTTTACGAATAATTTCCGAAGTATTTTGCGGACGCACTATTTGAGTATTCCATTTAGTAACAGGCTCAAACATGGCAACCAGATCGAGATATTGATGGGATTCGATATGCATGCGATCTGTACCCACCTGTCCAGTAATCGCCACTAAAGGAGCACCGTCAAGATTAGCGTCAGCAACTCCTGTCATTAAGTTAGTTGCTCCAGGCCCTAACGTAGAAAGACAAACTCCAGCTTTTCCCGTTAATCTACCATAAACATCTGCCATAAAAGCTGCACCCTGTTCGTGGCGTGTGGTGATAAATTGGATCGAAGAGTCGCGCAAAGCTTCTAGGATATGGAGATTTTCTTCTCCTGGTAATCCGAATAGATATTCGACGCCTTCATTTTCAAGGCATTTGACTAATAATTCTGCTGTGTTAAATTCACCCACAATCTTCACCCTCCAAACTGCAACTAACAATTCTATTCTACTTGGGCAAGACTGGGGTTTATTAACTACAAGAAACTTTTTATAACTTGCACTTCTTAATCTTGCCTTAAATTTAGCTTTCCGTGCGGAGAGCCCAGCGCTTTACCAAAGGTAAGCGTCGGGACGGGGCGTTTAAAGGGCGCAATGCGATTACGCCCACAGCCCCTTATGAAAGCACGGTCAGAACTTGTTTAATGTTACAACTTCATGTATAATACTCTTCAAGCGGGGAAAGGCGAATGTAGCTGCAGTAAAGCGAACCAACCCGTGTAAAACCCCATTTACTGCTAACTCAATAGAGTTAATCAATTCCCAGAAGGTGAGTACCTGTAGCCTTCTAGAGATCAAAGCAAGGGAATTGTAACCAAAAAGATATACCCCTGCGGGACGCTGGGGGGCTGCCTGGGTAGTAGCTAGACTACTACGAGTGTACAGGGCTACTTCGGTAAGCCAAACCACTGGACGTTGAATAAAACCGACTGTTGCTTGCAATAGATAGGCTTATCCGAGAAGTATTTAGGTAAACCCTGATTATAGAATTATGCTGTTTGGAATCTCCAATTGCTAAGCTTTAAAGCCTAGAAGTTTAGAACCTAAAGCTTAGAGCTCTTGATCGCGAAGCGAGTTTTAAGAACCAAACATAGGAACAACGCTAGAATCAAGCATTTCCGCTAAATCATCGCAAATAGTTAATTCTTGAGGCTTAAAATGATCTATTGATACGGTAATTCCCAAGGCACCTTCTTGCTTAAGATCCTCTAAATAGCCAATTTTAGCTGTTTCAGCTTCTTGAGCCTTGAGAAAAGGGCCAAAATAATAAGTACAACAAGGTTGTTCTGTATCAATCTTAACCCAATAAGCTAAACCCAAAGCGCGCGAGATATTTAGGAGAATTTCTTTCATAATCCAATAAACTAGACCTAAAGCGAGAGAGAAATTTAATACAATTGCTTTCATATTGCCTCTTAGATGATGGGAAGTATTCAGGCATAGAAGATCTAAATCTCTTGAGAATTAGATTCTCCCAGCTTGATGGTGGCATTAGGACAATGGTCCCACTTGTTTTATTCTTCCCAATCTAGAAGGCTAATCCTGTTTCGGACGCTAACTTAGTTCTAATAGTAAAAATGATCTTGATAAACTATGTTATGTGTAACCATTTTTGACGACAAACTTCATAAATCGCGATCGCAGTAGCTACAGAAGCATTTAAACTAGGAGTTTTGCCAGCCAGGGGAATTGCCACCAATTCATCACAACAACGCCTGGTTAGCTTACTCAAGCCTTTACCTTCTGAGCCGATAACTAATCCTACCGCACCAGAAAAATCAATTGTGTGTAAGAATTTACCACTTTCGACCGCAGTGCCATAAATCCAAAATTCCGCCTCTTTCAACTTTTCTAAAGCTTGAGCTAGATTTACCACCCTAGCAATGGGTAAATGCTCTAAAGCCCCAGCTGAGACTTTCATCACCGTAGAAGTGATCCCGGCTGCTCTTCTTTGGGGAATTATCAATCCCTGTACTCCCATTGCTTCGGCAGTACGAATAATCGCTCCTAAATTTTGGGGATCTTCAATCCCATCAGCGATCAAAATTAGGGGCGATTCGCTATCTTGTTTGGCTTGGGCAATTAAATCTGCTAATTCCCAGTAACGATAGGGAGCGACTTGCGCCACTACTCCTTGATGATTAGCACCTGTTACCAAGGAGTCAAGCCGTTGTGATGATACTTCATCAATTACGGTTCCTTGAGACTTAGCTTCTTGTAGTAAATGATAAAATCGGCGATCTTGTCGTAACTTAGAAGTAATCCATATTTTATTAATTTGGCGATCGCTATTGAGAATTGTCAATACTGGATGACGACCATAAAGAATATCAGGAGACTCAGTTTCTAGAATATTTCGAGAACTAACCTCGATGGGCGGAGATGATTTCCGTGATTTTTTTCTCTGAGATTTGACATCTGCCATCAAGTTTTCTCAATTAAATTAAGCTTTGTTAACAAATCTTGTAAACGCTGTGGATCCTTAAGATATAGATAACCAATCAAAGTTTCCAAACTACTTGCTTGTTGGTAAATTTTTAGATCGAGACGACGAGGTTTATTGGTAACGGCATTTCGCCCACGGCGCAATATTTCCTTTTCCTCAAGATTTAAATTAGGTTCTAATTCCTGAAGATGAGCAGCTTGAGCTTCTGCTCGAACCTGGGCGACAACTTGACCATGATAGTCAGCAATTCGCTTCGGAGGAAGCAGCAATTTAGTACGAACAAACAACTCATACACCGCATCACCAATGTAAGCCAAAGCTACAGGCGATAACCGTTGGAGTTGGTCAGTACCAACTACAGTTATCGAAGCAGCCAGGGCAGTCAGATCATCTACTCTAGAGGGAGTGTTGATCTCGATTAAGTTTATCTGATCTTGGTTTAGGTTTGGTAAATTCACGTCCGATCAAACATGCTATTTTTTCTTCAGTTTTTCCAGTGCTATTTCCACCGAAGGCTGAAGAGATAAAAATTTCTCTAAACGTACCAATTTTACCGTCTGAGTGACACGAGGATTGGTAACAATCTGCAAGCTTCCGCCAGCGTTTTGTGCTTTTTTCACAAGTTGTACCAATGCTCCCAAACCAGAACTATCGATAAAATCAATTTGAGCAAGAACTAAAATCAAGTTTTTTGGTCCATTGTCAATACACTCACCTATAATTTTACGAAATGAGGGCTCAGAAAAGGCGTCTAGTAGTCCAGTAAGACGGAAGATTTGATAATTTTCCCTAACTTCGCGAGTGCCTCTTAAACTCACGGTTAGATTTAGTTGTTCAGGAATGTTTTCCTCCTCAACCTAGCTCAATTTAATCAATAGTTGAGTATAGCCCATTTCTGAAAAATAATGTTGATCTTTTTCTCAATTACTTCAAGACTTGTGCATTTCCTCTCTTGGTGCGCGCTTGCCCTCGAAGGAGTATTTCCTAGTTTAAGGAACCACCATTCGAGGACAAGCCCCAGCTTATTAGACTTGTTGCAAAAATAACTGAGAACTCAGAGAGCTAGAATAGAGCAAGCATGCTGGCCAAGAAAGGGCGAAAATGGGGTATGGTAATTTAATTTCTGATGTTGAACCAATAAAAGTGGTCAGAGAGACCTCGCTGTTCTGTCAAGCGGGATTGAGATAAGCGGTGCGACCCCGAAAACCTTCGGTTAAAGTTCCTAAGAGCAATTTTTGCAAGAATTCCTGAATACAAAAGGGGCGCTCGTTAATTGCTAAAATTTCAAAAACAAAACACCCTACTCACCGTTGAGAGGGAGCAGGGCTAATGGAGCAAGAGGAAACTAATAAAAATTCAATAATAAAAATAAATATTTGTTTTTTACTACTATTTGATAGTACTACTACATAAGATTTAGCGCATTCGTGTAAACACTGAAATTTACTAAAAGTTTTGTGTATTTTCGTGATTTATACCGAGACCTTAATTTGTGACATTTCATTAAGTAAGATAAATAAATTTATGTTTTTTGTGACTTAATTAATCATCGCACTACACTTCCTAAACCTGCATACATAAAATTTAATTTTTTTTAAAGAAATTAACTTTATTCTAAAAATATTACTCCTAGAAGATGTTACTAATTAGAAGCTATTTTTATCTATTTTTATAGAATATATGGAAAAAAATTCTAGAGAAGAATCTTTGACAAAAACTAGCAAAAACTGCTTGTCTAGATCATAATCATGCTTAATATCTATTTCATATTTTTTTTTGATTTTGATGCGTAATATCTTAAACCAAAAACTATTGCTAATAATATAAGAAATAGGATAAGTCAAGAGGTTTTCTTCATTGCTTGCATCATTATCTTGGTTTATGCTGTTAGTAGTTAAATCTTCTTCTGTTAGTAATTCATTGTGAACTAAAGTTAAATTAATAACAATAATGCCGCTACCAAATTTTTTCTGACTATTTAGAGCATATTGTTTAATCTTTTTCTTGTTGCGGGTAATAAATTGTTTATTTCTTCGTTTTTCTGTTGTTTTAGGTTCTATCATCGACATTAGGTAATCCCCATTAGAAAAAAATTATTTAAAAATACACCTCAAAGCAAGATGGCTTCAAGATTATAAGCCTATCTTACTGTATTGAATTTAAGTTCAAACCGATTAGAATACTTAGAGATGTCAATTTCAATGAAGAACAATAGATTATGAAGCAGCGTGGAGTAGCAGTTTGGTTTACTGGATATAGTGGTGCGGGTAAAAGTACTATCGCTAACGCTTTAACCAAAGAGCTGAAATCTAAAGGTTTAACCCTAGAGGTTTTAGATGGCGATGAAATTAGGGAAAACTTAACTAAAGGATTAGGATTTTCTAAGGAAGATCGAGATACCAATATTCGTCGTATTGGTTTTGTGGCCAAGTTGTTAGCTCGTAATGGAGTTATTGTCCTAGTACCAGTAATTTCTCCCTACCGTGCTATCAGAGAAGAAATGAGAGCAGAAATTAAAGACTTTGTCGAAGTTTTCGTCAATGCGCCCATTGAAGTTTGTGAACAACGGGATGTTAAGGGACTTTACAAAAAAGTCCGAGCCGGAGAAATTCAACAGTTTACTGGTATTAGTGACCCCTATGAAGAACCTCTAAATCCTGAAATAGAATGTCGGACAGATCTTGAAGAATTGGATGAAAGTGTCGCTAAAATCATGAACAAACTCATAGATATGGGTTATCTTATGTGATCAACTTAAGAATCAATTGTAGTTTGCCTAATTAACTGCGCTTTTTGATTAAGTTGTCAAAGATGTGCTGTCATCTCTTGGTCAGCGTTCCCTTGCGGAGGAAACCTCCGCGGGGTCTGACCGCTTTTACGACGGTGCTTCTTCTAACTTCGTCAATTTTTTCTGGATGTACTCAAATTCAGCCTAGTTTGTTTCGGGATGCGGTATTATTCAACTGTACAAAAAACCAAGATATTTAATTTGCTAGATAGAGGTGGGCGAAATTTTTCCTCATATTTATGGCGCTAATTTTAAACCCAATCAAATTATTTGCTTAGAATATTTTGATGAACGTCTTTATGGAGAAGTAATCCAAATTATTGAGCAGCGCCAAACTTGCTGGGTTAGACCGCTAATGATGGTTCAGCAACAGGTTCTCCTTGTTGATCTGCGTTCCAGTTCAGATTTAGTTTTGCCTCTTTGTCTCTTTAGAGAATGTTTTGACACTGAGATTATTCCGTTTCTGACCCAGCTAAATCGATTGCATCCTAGTAAGCCATCTCCATCCTTTGATTTGAACTCGTTTGTCCAAAAAGTGTGGCAAACTAATCAAGATAAATTCTGAGTTTACTCAATCAAAAATTAAGTGTTTTTCCCGATATATTTACCAATAATTAATATTATAAATATATAGTAAATTCAGTTCTAGCTATTTAAGAAGTAATTTGTCAATAAGACATAAAAGACTTCAGAAATATCAAGATTGCATAAAGTTAGTCACTTAGGGGTAGCTATCTCGAAATGTAGGTATTATCCTCAATGACATATGAACAAAAAATTTAACTATTGTTTTAGGGTGGGATAAAGATTATTATGAGTACTAACATTCTGGCAAGAGAGTTCGCAACTTTTCAACCTCAGGGTTACCTTAGTGCAGCTAATGCTGGAGAATTTTTACAGCAACTAACTGAAGTAGTAAATTCTTCGACTAAATCCTCGTTACTAGTTGATATGCAACAAGTTGAATTTATAGATAGTGCTGGTTTAATGGCACTGATTAAAGGATTTCACTTAGCAAAAGATTTGGACTGTGTTTTAAGTATTTGCTCGGTAGCTCCCTCTGTGAGGATGATCTTCGAGTTAACACAATTAGATAAGGTTTTTCATATTTTCGATAACCAAGACAGCTTTAGAGAAACTATCAAAATTAGCTAGAATAGAAGATTATATCTTGAAGGCAGAAGGTCTTGGATAACTTTTTCCTTCTGTCTTAGGCCAAGAGCATTCTGCCAAGTCAAGGCATTGTCGAGTATATTAGGTAATTAGACATTCGCGCAAAATAATTAAGTACTGTGACAATTGCCTCGGATCAATTAATTTCACCAGAAATAAATAAACCAGCTCGCTATTTGGGAAATGAATTAGGAGCAGTTAATAAACCTTGGGAACAGGCAAAAATTCGGTGGGTGTTGACTTATCCAGAAGTCTACGAGGTTGGCGCTTCTAATCTGGGTCATATTATTCTCTACAACATAATCAATGCTCAGCCTAGGCAGTTATGCGATCGCACTTATCTACCAGCACAGGATTTAGCGGCTAAGTTACGTTCTACGGGTACAGCATTATTTGCCCTGGAATCAAAACGCTATCTACAAGATTTTGATATTCTCGGTTTTAGTCTTAGTTATGAGCTCGGAGCAACTAATATCTTAGAAATGCTCGATCTGGCTCAAATTCCCTTGACTTGGCAAGAGAGAGCAGAAGGTGATTATCCGCTGATTTTTGCTGGTGGGCAAACGGCAACTTCTAATCCTGAACCCTATGCCGATTTCTTTGATTTTATAGTCCTCGGAGATGGGGAAGAGTTATTACCAGAAATTGGTTTAGTTCTCGAAGAAGGCAAAGATGCCCAGCTAGGTAAAGAAGAATTATTGTTAGATCTGGCTCAAGTACCTGGGGTTTATGTGTCCAGATTCTATGAGATGCAAGAAGATGGCTCGGTAAAGCCTAATCGGGATGATGTACCTGCGAGGATTTTAAGACGGGTTGCTGCACCAATTCCGGCCTATTCTATTGGTTTAGTGCCTTATGTAGAAACGGTACACGATCGCCTGACGATAGAGATTAGAAGGGGTTGCACTCGCGGCTGTCGTTTCTGTCAGCCTGGAATGCTAACTCGTCCGGCAACAGATGTGGAACCAGAGCAAGTAGTGGATGCCATTGAAAAGGGTATGCGAGCCACAGGTTACAACGAATTTTCCCTGCTATCTTTGAGTTGTTCTGACTATTTAGCCCTTCCTGCGGTGGGCATGGAGATTAAAAACCGTCTCAAAAATGAAAATATTTCCCTCTCGCTTCCTAGTCAACGGGTAGATCGATTTGATGAGAATATCGCCAATATTATCGGCGGAACTAGAAAATCTGGGTTAACTTTTGCGCCAGAAGCTGGCACCCAGAGAATGCGAGATGTGATCAATAAGGGGTTGAACAACGAAGAATTACTCAGAGGTATTAAAACGGCCGTAGAGCAAGGTTGGAGTAAGGTAAAACTCTATTTTATGATCGGTTTACCTGGAGAGACCGATCTGGATGTTATGGGCATCGCCGAAACTGTTCGTTGGCTCAGAAGAGAATGTGCAGGCATTGGTAAAAAACGCCTCAACTTCAATATCACAATTTCAAACTTTACTCCTAAACCCCATACGCCTTTTCAATGGCATTCTGTTTCCACTGCTGAATTTTTGCGCAAACAAGATTTACTGCGCGAGGAATTTAGAAGAATCCGAGGTGTCAAAGTTAATTACACTGATGTCCGTATCTCGGCGATGGAAGATTTTGTTGGTAGAGGCGATCGCCGTTTAGCGCCCGTAGTGCGTCGCGCCTGGGAATTGGGTGCGGGCATGGATTCTTGGTGGGAAAATCTCGATCGCGCTTTTAGTGCTTGGGAACAGGCGATCGCGGAGGCTGGTTTAACCTGGAAATATCGCCAGGTCGAACAGGGTGAATGGAATGTTTTTCAGGAAAATGTAGGGGCGATTCGCGAATCGCCCCTACAGGAATTACATACAAACTTGGATAATCCTCTGCCTTGGGATCATCTGAATACAGGAATTGATAAGGAATGGTTGAAGCAGGATTTAGCTAAGGCTTTACAGGCTGCTACGGTTCCTGATTGTGCTTTTGATAGTTGTTCCCATTGTGGAGTTTGTGGCACTGATTTTGGACATAATATTGTGGTGCCGCCGCCAGCTATTCCCAAATTTGAGGGGCATTTTCAACCGCTTCAGCAAAGAGAGCAAAAAATCAGGGTTTGGTTTGGCAAACAGGGGAATATGCGATTACTGAGTCATTTGGATTTAGTAAGATTATTCGATCGCGCGATCCGTCGGGCTTCTCTACCGATTTCCTTTACTGGAGGATATCATCCAGGGCCGAGAATCGCGATCGCGAATGCTTTATCTTTGGGTGTTACAAGTAGTGGAGAAATTGTTGATTTTGAGTTAACTAAAAATATTGGTCTAGATGAGTTTAAGGATAAATTAGCTGCCCAATTACCGACCGAAATTCCAATTTATCAAGTGGCAGAAGTTGCAGTGAAATCTCCTTCTTCAACACAAATTTTAGAACAAGCAGAATATCTAATTACTGTTAAAACAGCGGAAAAACAAGAGCGAGAAGTTTGGGAATCTTGGTTAGAACAGATTAAAAATAGTTCAGAAATTTGGTGGGAGAAAACCACAAAATCTGGGAAGAAGCAGCAAGTGAATTTACGCGATCGCTTATTTAAATTGGAGTTTAAAACTAGTATGCCAGATAATTCTGTAGTCTTGCGTTTCTTGGGCAGTTGTCGTAATGATGGAACTAAATTGTCTCCAGAAAATGTAATTTATATGTTGGAAAAAGTTACTAATTGTGAGTTTGAATTATTAACAGTTCATCGTCAAAAATTAATCTTAAACAGCTAACTCAGTAAGGTCATGGCTTACTATTGGACTAAGGAAAATAACGATATACTTCTTTGCGATGAAGAACTCTTGAAAAAGTGATTGTATCTTCTTTAATAAAAATACCAATACGATAGTCACCAAGTCTAATACGATAGGCATCTTTATGGCCTTTTATTTTCTTAAGGTTCCTAATTTCTGTAATACTTGATTCGTTGGGAATCTTTTGAAATACTAATGATTTAATTTCTGGATATATAGGAATTTTCTTAAGTTTTTTCAAATCTTTAATAAAGCTGGGAAGATATTCAGTTTTCATTCTTCTTTTAGTAATTTTAAAGCTTCATCTCGGTTCATTGGTATTTCATCAGCTGTAGTTCTCATCGCTTGATAAAGTGCTTCGTCTTCTATTGCTTCTAATAAATGTTGATAATCTTCAAATTTTAAAACAACTTTACGAATATTTCCTTGAGTATCGGTAATTAATTCTTGAGCGAAGGGATAGTTAGTACTGTTCATTAATTAATATTTTTTTTAGTAAGTACAGTTTGATAAGAGGCGATCAGGCAGAGCCTGGCACTTCGTGATCGCTAATAATATTATTTTCCTAATGCTCCATAATTGGAGTAGCGGCAATTACCGTTAAATTATACTATTACCATTATGAAATAAATAATATCATAAACAAAGAAGCAGCAAGCAATTTATAGATTATTATAAATTTTCATTCTTCTATAATGATATGATAAGGAAAAATTACCAGCATTTCTACTAGTAAATTTTCTCCCCAATAAAGGTTAATAAAATATAGTTTTTCCAGGAGTCAAGTTTATGTCTGACGAAGAATTAAAACAACTAATTTCTTCCAATGCCAAAGCAATAGAAGCACTAACAGCAGAAATTAGTGAATTCAGAGTTGGTATTGATGAATTAAAGCAGGAATGGCAAAAAGATCGACGAGGCATTTACGATCTTTTATCTCGCCTGACTCGTGCTCAAGCAGATTTTTATGAAACCCAGTCTGATTTTTATCGTCGTTTTGACGAGATAGATGAACGTCAAGCAAGAATGCTGGAAATTTTAGATCGATATCTTCCGCCAACTTGAACCAAGTTTTGCTCCAGTAGATTGAAAACTGAAATAACATCATTTATTATGAGTTTCCCCTAGGAAAGATGATCTTATGCTTCAAACACAACGTCTAATCTTGAGAGACTGGCAATCGTCTGATCTAGAGCCGTTTGCCCAAATGAATGCTGATGCTGAAGTTATGAAATATTTCCCGGCATCTCTATCACGGCAAGAGTCAGATCGACTAGTTGAGCGGATTGAAAATCATCATCAAATTCATGGGTTTGGTTTATGGGCAGTAGAAGAACGCTCTACAGGAAGTTTTATCGGGTCTGTTGGCTTGAATATGCCATCTTTTCAGGCGCATTTTACTCCAACTGTTGAGGTTGGGTGGCGGTTGGCAAGACCATTTTGGGGGCAAGGATATGCTACTGAGGGAGCCAGAAAAGCTATTAGCTATGGCTTTGAAATTATAGAATTATCCGAGATTGTTTCATTTACGTCGCAGTTGAACTTGCGATCAATTGCTGTCATGAAACGACTTGGTATGACCTATCAAACAGCAGACGACTTCGATCATCCTAGATTGCCGTCAGGTCACCCTCTTCAAAGACATGTTTTGTATCGCTTGAGGAGTGGATACTAAGTTGAGTTCAGATACAGAAATTATTCATGATGTAGCAGGGGGGCTTCGGAGCGGGGAGCAAGGGAGATAATAGAGTTACGCCTTTAAATGCAAGTTGGTATAACACTAAAACAATAGAGTCTGGGAAGAAGCAGCAAGTGAATTTACGCGATCTCGAAGAGATCCGCTACGCGGGGCGCGAAGTGCCTCGCGTAGCGAGACCAGGCAGTGCCAGCCTTTGGCTGCTCGCGAGGAACGAGCGAACCTCTCGCTTGTTTAAGTCAAAGTTAGTATGAAAATTTCTTTAGTTTCTTCACAATTTCCTCACATTTTTTTTCTACGATTATTATTGATCAAGCAAAATAGTATTGATACCAAATCCTGTTTAGATACACCACTTAATGGTTATGCTAAAGCAGGAGGTAGCCCTAAAGGATACCGCTCCGCATAAGTGCAGACGGCAGAAAGAATTGAGACTATTTAATAGTCACCATATAATAGTGGGTTTTCAGAATCGGATTTAGTATGATTGGGTAGCTTGACAAAATACAAGAGCAACTTAAACATATTTAGTTGGTTAATCATTAATAAGATCGCAATAGTTCCAAAAATTGCTTTTCTAGAATAGTGATGACAAATCAATAGATTTGTTGACAAATGAATATAACTTATAAAAACGAAAAATGATTCAAAGATTATCAAACAGTTTGCGAAAACCTGGAGTACATTGGTGTTGGGTTGGTGCGGTAACAGATAATCAAGTTACTATCAAAGCCAAAATACGTGAAGATATTATTAATCAATATATTCAGATAAAATATAATACTAATTCTCGATTTTTTGAAACCCAAGACTCTTTAAATTCTCTCCGAGGTATTCAAAAAACTTCATTGGATGGACAAATAGCGACATTTAATCTTAATAATTTGGCTGAAGATAAAAAATATTATTATGTCATCATAGCAGGTGGTCGTCGTTATCCAGAAAACCATGGAGATTACCTAACATTTAAAACAGTAAAAATTCACAAGAAATATAATTTTGCCATCGGTTGTTCTTCCTGTGCTGGTGGTCATAGACTGGATCCACTATTAGATGATGGAGTCAGTAATAAAAAAATTTTTGATGTTATCCGTAAGTATGATACTCCGCCTCTAGCGTTATTTATTCATATGGGAGATTTACATTATAGAAATGATATTGTGAATGAGGAAACAAATATTGATGACTATAGAACAAATTACGAAGAGGTTATGACTCAAGATAAACAGCGAAACCTCTATCAAAATCTTCCTCTTGCCTATATATGGGATGACCATGATTATGGTCCAAATAATTCAGATACTACACATGCTCTAAAGTATATTGCCAGCAAAGCTTATAGAGAACAAGTCCCGCACTATTATTTGGAAGAACCGGTGGACGAGGCATCAAAGACAGGAGCCATCTATCAATCTTTTGTGATTGGAAGAGTAAGATTTATAATGACTGATAATCGTTTTTACAAAGATAAATTACCAGAAGAAAACAGTAGCATAGGCAATAGTATTTTAGGAACAAGACAAAAAAAATGGTTTTTTGAGCAATTAAGACAAGGAAAAGTAAATCAAAATGCTAACAAAGAGCGCCTCACAATATGGGTGAATAGTATTCCTTGGATAGCTGGAGGAGAAGGATTTGAAACCAAGGATGCCTGGGATAGATATCCAGTAGAAAGAAGGGAAATTGCTAATTTTATTAAAGATAACGAGATCGATAAATTACTTATGATTTCAGGAGATGCTCATATGCTGGCAGTTGATGACGGAGAAGAAGGATCGGCTAATAGTTATGCAGAAAATGGTGGTGGTTCTTTTCCTATAATTCATGCTGCTTCTTTAGATAGCAATCCATCAGTTAAAGGAGGTCCTTATAATGGAGCAAAGTATATTATTAATCCCAACGAAGAAGATGTCGAAAGAGGAGCAATTAAAGGTCGCAAACAATGGGGAGTTTTACATTTTACAGATGATGGCAACAAAATTGAAGTAAAAGTTGAACTCAAAAAAAAGAATAAAACTAAAATTGAACAGGTCTTTGAGTTTTAACTATTTAAGAGTTAAGTATTGTTAACTATTTCTTACTTTTTAAAATTATCAGATCATAATTATCTACGATCTAAACTACATATGAATTTAAAAAATAAATTTAATTTATTTTTTATTTTTTCTGTAATATTAAAAGGAGTTGACTAATGGCTTTAGATTGGACAGACTTTTTTCAGTTTAGTGCAAATGATGAATTTGACATCAAAGAAGATGACAATATGCTTGAGAATCTTACAGGTAACGGTAAGGTCTTGAGTATAAGTACAGATAAACTTGTTTTACAATTTGATATTCCTAGTCAAACAATAGGACTAACTGGCTTCTTACCTAATATTGCAGGTATAAGTTCAGTTGATGTTCCTAAAATCGCTGCTACAGTATCTATAACTTTATTTAACGAAGGAGTAGGAAATCGACTAGAAGTTAGTGGATCATATATCGATTCTAGCGGTACAACTCAAAGCTTTAGTTATACGGATACCGCTCTCACAGCAAGGTTAAGACGTCGAGGAGAACGTCTTAGATTAGATGCTTCTAATAGTTTTCTTGGTACAATTTCCAACACTACGGATCTGTCTCCTTTGGGAAGATTAGAATTTGAGAAAACCAGCAATCCTGATGTAAACGAAATGGATGTCGGCAAGTTGCCGTTTGGAGAGAAGATCGAGATCTTTTTTGAGCGTTGATCAAAAGGGTGAATAAAAAATTAAATCAATTTTTCACTCAACTATTAACGAATTGTAATTATGTTTAAGATCAGGATTATTTTCTGAAAGATATTACAGCGAATTTATTTTGATCTTAATAGATTAAGTTCATCTTACAAGACTCTAATTTTAAGCTAAGAAATGAGTTGATTGATTAATTGAGTATGGCGATCATGAAATAGTCCTGGTTTAATATTTTCTATTTCGTAACAACAATTCTCTATCCCCTTTCGAATAGAAACTGTACCTTAGTCAATTAAAACCTTTTGCAGATGATTATTGTTATTTCTAATCGTAATGTTAATCAAGAATATAATAACGAATATCTTTTTGGAGAACTTCCCAACGACCAGGGAGGGGATAAAATCAGAATTGCTAAAGCTGACTACAAAGTAGATAGTAAGCAATGGGCTTTAGAGCTAATCCCTGAAGATAATGGCACCAATTTACCAAGCAAAGAACTTTTTGAAGAGATTGCGACAGGTATTAGCAGCGGTACTTACAAACGTAATTGGGTTTTCTATATTCCTGGCTATAATCAATCTTCCCGCAGTGCCCTTGACGCTAGTTGGCAAATTTCCCAGAAGTATGATGTTGATGTAGTTTTATTTTCCTGGCCATCGAATCCAGGCGGATTTATTACAGAGGAATACCCAGACGCAATGGAAGCAGCCGAAGTATCAGCTAAGGCTCTAAAGCGAACTTTTGAAAAATTAGATAAATATAGCAGAAATTGTCCTCTTGATAGTACTGAACAAAGAAGAATTAGTTTGAATCTGCTTGTTCATAGTTTAGGTAATTTTGTCGTTGAAAATTATGTAAAATTGCACCTGTTAAGTGGCATAACTGAATTTTTTAATAATATTATCTTTCATGAAGCCGATGTAGATAATAAAGGTCACAAGGAATGGATTGACAAAATTGAGTTCGGTAAGCGTATCTATGTAACTATTAATAAGAACGATTATGTTCTAACAGGTTCTGGAGCTTTTCATTTAGATCGTTTAAATGCCAGAAATGTTAATAATCGGCTAGGGAATACTACAAAAGAATTAGTTGCCGAAAAAGCTATTTATGTAGAATTTACTAATGGTATATTTGTAGCGCATGCTCATAACTTATTTCTCAGCGTTGATAACCCAATTGTTGTAAATTTTTTCAAGCAAGTTTTTCAAGGTAGACCAGGAGAAAATAATCCACCTTTTGAATTTGATGATAGTCTTAATGCTTATGTATTGGATTAGAATAACAGCTCACAAAATTAGTAGTAGTATGAGTTTCTCCCTTTTCAATAAGGCGACCAATATCAAATATAAGAATTACAGGTTATGAGAGAGCAAAGGCGATTATAAAGCGATTTTAGCTGAGTTTAAAACATGAAATAAAAAATGAGATACTTAGAAATCTCGCTCACTCTCTGCAACTCTGTGTGAGATAAACTTATGTATTGTTAACAACTATTGCCAAAAATCTAGCCAATTGGCAACAAAATATTAACCAAGTACTAACTTTGTTAATCACAGAAGAAAGCTATTTTACGCATGTTTAAGTTTGTCAGAAGACTTTACTTCAGCAAGCTGAACTTAAGTTAAATCTATCACAATCTAGACTTGAGACAAGACAGGATAAAACAATGTCTGCGATTACAATATTAGAACCATTAACTTTTGAAGAAGAAAGTGAGCGTTTAAGGCTTGAAAGACAAGTAGAACGAGCATTTTATCAAGCTGGATTAGCGCTAAAAGCTTTAAGAGACCAACAATTATACAGAGCAACGCACCATAACTTTAAAGACTACTGCAAAGAGAGATTCGGATTTGGCAAATCAGCAGTTTATTACTTAATCAGTGCGGTGGACATTGTGGATAATCTCAAAAAATGTCCACCATTGGTGGACACTTTTCCCACTTCAGAAAGACAAGTACGTTCATTAAAACAGCTCGAAGCATCACAACAAAGAAAAGCTTGGGCTGAGGCAGTGGAAAAAGCTAAAGGGGTTCCAACTGCAAAGATTGTAGAAGAAGTCGTGAACCAACTTAAGAACAAGAGTAACGATTCAAACAAAGACTTAGAGAAACAAAGAATGGTGGACAAAAATGGTAAAGTTTCCACTCTCTCAGAAGGCATTAATTATGTTCCAGGTGTCGGAATCGAATGGTATATCAGAGTTGATGAAGAGACTTGTAACAAACTAAATCGATATGCCGAAAAAATTGGCACAGTAACTCTTGGAAGCGCGATTAGCCTACTTTTAGAATCGCTAGATTAATGGGAATGAATAATTATTTTTAAGATATCAAAAATTGATATCATATAACTATGCGATAAAAAATTTATTTAACCAAGGGCTATCTCATGAATAAATTGAAACTACCGTATGAATAAAAAACAACGTCAGACTTTGACAGCAATATTTGCCTTACCAATTCGTTCCGATATTAAGTAGACGGATATCGAAAGTTTGTTCAAAGCTCTTGGTGCTGATATGTCTCAGGGAAAAAGATCTAGAGTTCGGGTATCTTTAAACGGAATTAAGGCGGTATTTCACGAACCTCATCCAGAAAAGGAAACAAACAAAGGCGCAGTCAAAGCTGTCAGAGAATTTTTAACCAATGCTGGAATTAAGCCTGAAGCTTATTAATTGAAAGATTAACTATGAAATATAAAGGATATACAGCCCATATTGAAATAGATGAAACAGCAGGAATTTTATTCGGCAAAGTCTTAGATGTAAAAGACGTCATTACGTTTCAAGGTAATACTGTTGCAGAATTAGAACAAGAATTTCACAACTCAGTGGATGATTACTTAGAATGGTGCGCCGAATTAGGAGAAGAACCAGACAAACCCTTTTCTGGCAATTTACCCTTTAGGACAACTCCCCAACGCCATCACCAGATTTTTTTAGCAGCGAAAAAAGCTAATAAAAGTATCAATGCCTGGATGGATGATGTCCTGGCCACAGAAGCAGCAAAAGCAATTTCTGACTAGAAAAATTATTACCTTTTCAGCAATTCTCATTGTGAGAATGATTATCACTATCTTGGGAATTTGAGTTCTATATAAACCCGATTCTCTCGTAATCAGATTGAATTTTGATGGTTTATTTCTCATTTAAGCTCTTGAGTTT
>JASJDR010000298.1 GCA_030065615.1 Xenococcus sp. MO_188.B8
CGAAAAGACTTCGTCGGCTGATTGACCTTGTTGAAGTTGGTCATGAGCAAAGATAATCAGCTCTTCAATCAACTTCTGTCCCTGTTGACGACAGATCTGCCCAATGGTTTTAATCGGATGTGAGATCATTTTCCCCCTACCTGATATCAATGACGGCGGTAAACAAGCTAGGTGTAGAAGTGAATAAGCTACGAAGACCAGACACCAATGTTTTTGAATGGCGTAGGCTGTAGCATGCGATATTGATCCCAACCAAGATGTCCCTTACTGTCCTGATAGAAGGTTTCTATCGGCCAACGTTTGAGGTAACTAGCAAGTATTTTTTGAGCTGACCAGTCAGTTCGGTTGCTGAGTAACACAGCATAAGTCCCAGTTAGCTCAGGATTTTCAAAACTGATCACCAGACGCAGTTTCCCTAATCCAGGAACTTGCAGACTCCGAGTAAAACACTCTTTTGTCTTGAGCTCCTAGCTGCACTTTGCGGTAGGCGTTTCTAGGAATCAGTGGCACTAACTCTTCAACCTTGATGTGAGGACCTGTTAAGGTAATTGGTTGTCCCGCTTCATCTCGGAGCACAAAGCTGTTAACTTCGCGCCTTACGGTTCTTTTTGAGCAGACTAACCCAATCTAATTTATGCTCTTTCAGGACAGCTACGATCTCGGGAGACAGATACCAACTGTCCATCAACACTGTCGTGAAGGGGAGTTTTCTGCTTCTGGCTTGTTCAATTAACTCGACGGCTAAGGCGATTTTAGTCTTAAATTGAGAGTGTAACTCTGGAAATTCTGGGTCTTCAAGTAGCTTCTTATCTAAGAGCTTGTGTAGTTTTTGACGTTCCTTTTTCTGTTGAGGAATCTCCTGTTCAGGAAAATGCTTGGTAACAAATTCTGCCCAACGGGTGATTTCTTCCGTTAGTCGATAGATCTGCAGGTCAATCGGGAAGCGGACTGACCCTGACAAATAGTGACTGGTCACCAGATTATGAGCTCAAGGATAATACTGCTGGCAATGGTTGTAATGCCGGTCAACATACTCAAACAAACTCCCCACATGCTCACATAACGTATCGTCGAAGATGAGGAATGATTCTTCTGCTGTCTGGCGTTGCTTGACTGTCTGATTTAATAGATATTTGATTCGCTCACTGTTCACTTTCTCCTCGCTCCACGGTGCTTGTGAGAGAAAGCGAGAAAGGTTCGTTTTGTCCGCACTCTCTACTATACAGCGACTGATATTGGCTAAACTTTGGTTCTCTAGAACCATTAAGCCCGTTAAATAGTTCTTAAAATGCCGAAACTGGCACTGATTCTCGAATAGATGACGGAAGACGAGCGCGTGAGCCTGAACAATTGGGGCTGGTTTCACTATCGGCAGTTGCATTACTCTCTGCTCACAAGTAAAGATCTTAGAGTTTATTGAACCACACTGAATGTCTCATTCGGAAATGGCTTTAGCAAATCACAACAGTCGAGTTCTTAACTCAATTCTGGGATTACTATCGAGAGTTACTCACTTACAAAAAGGCTCCTAGTGCCCAAGCCGCAGAGGAACTAAGAGCTGAATTTTCCCGATTGTTTAACTCCGATAGTGGTTATCAACAGTTGGATGAACGAAAGCGATTAACCACGACCAAAATCTCCGAGTTGTTGTTGGTCTTAGAGCATCCTGAATTACCATTACACAATAATCCAGCAGAGTTAGATGCCAGGACAATGGTACAGCGGCGTAACATTAGTTATGCTACTCAAACTCTTGAAGGGACAAAAGCATGGGACATTTTTATGTCTCTGGTGGCCACAACTCGTAAATTGGGAATCAGTTTTTTCGAATATATGCGTGACCGCATTTCTCAACTGGGAAATATTCCTTCTTTGGGAACTATTATTCGCGAACAATCTTCTTTTCATTCCTTTGATGGTTCGTGGAGTACAGAATAATTATCTTGAGTGAGTTTCGCTCGACCTGATTATTGATTATTACTTGAAGTTTTGGGAACAATATCAAAGACGATATTAATCAAATGTAGTTTAGTTATTTCAGAGATTAAATTTGATTAAGCATTATCTTGTAGATACCTAGAACATTATAAATACATGAATAATTTGCCTTCTGCGCTAAGACCTGTATACACAACTGATAATCCTAACCAAACTATCTTGCTCTATGATGGATTGTTAGAAATTAGTTCTCACATTAATCAGCATCCAGTTCAAATTAAAGGAAATGGGAAATTAGAGTATATATGGTTTCCGAATCCTTGTATTAAATTCGAGTTTTTTAATCAAGATCAAGACATAGATGACATTTCATATGCTCATTTTCATAATCACCCTATTTCACTCACTCTTTTAGATACTGGAATTTCAATAGATGTGTCTATTGCAAGATATTCTTCTGCTGGCAATGATGGAAATTTCGTATCGGGAAAAATAAAAAAGCCAGTTGTTCAGGGAAAAGGTCAAGATTTAGCTTATGTATTGTTTCATGTAGTTAATTTTTATGATTTTATAGAAAAACCTATATCCCTTCTTGAGCAAGATTCAAGTCAATGGAAACTAACTCTAGATCAGCTTGACACTGCAGCAAATAATGTAAAATCCTTAAATTCTCAGGGCGGATTTGCAATAACTCACGTAGGTAAACTAGAGAAGTTGGACGGACAAACTTTTTCAGAAGAAGAAGCCACAGAATTCTTAAAAAAATTTGCTGATTTCTTGTCTTTTGCTAGAGGGTTTAGAGTTCCTTTAATTCTCCTAGTTGGTTATGATGCAGAAGATAATGAAATTTGGCAACACTGGGATTCATCTGTAGGACATTCTTGGAAATCTGTAGACTCATGGTTTCCTACAAATAATGCTAAAGTACTTGCCGATGTATTTACTAATTTTTTAGATTGGTGGAATAGTTGGGATGAATCCGCTAAATTGTCTCTTTATTGGTATTTAGAGGCTAATAATAGTTCTTTATCAGAACAGCAAATCATTTTGGCACAGGTTGCGTTAGAGTCAATTGCTTACAAAGAAGGACAAACTCAACGTTATGCGTCAGAAAAGTTGAGGGGATTACTTGAGAAATATAATATTCCTGTAAACATACCTTTTAATAGACCTTCTAATCAAACTTCTACTTTTGCTAATGCATTTAGCCCTAAATCTTCCATTTTTGGGGAAAAATTAATAGAACTTAAGGAGAAATTTGCAGAAAAGCTTGAAGAAGAAACTAAGACAAAAAATATACAAAACCTTAGGAAGGAGATAAAGCAAGTAGATGCTCCCTATTTATTTACTCAAATACGTAATGATATTATTCATTCTAAAGAGAAGATTAAAAAGTTAGAAGATTATCTTTTCGAAGCCTCAGATTTAGGATTATGGTATTTGGAACTAGTGTTACTTGCTATCTTTGGCTATCAAGGATGTTATTGCAATCGACTTCTAAGATATCGACAGAATGGAGAAACAGAACCTGTCCCTTGGTATAACATATAGCCTTAAGAGATATTAATAGATAAATTTTCCTTATTTGAACTATAAATTATTTTTAAACAAGCTGTTTTGTAATAATAGAAAGAGGCACACGATAAAAATATTCTCGTTGAAATTGCTCTTCTGTTGCTGCTAGTAAAAATAAATTAATATCTCGATCAATTTCAATATTAGATATTAAAAATTCTTGTTTGAACTTGTAATCTTCTTCGTCTTGATACCAAGAAAAACCGACTTTTTCTAAAATTTGTAATCCTAAGTTTAAACTGCGATCGCCTAAGCCAATTCTATCTTGTAACTGCTCTTTAGTGATTAACTCTTCAGTAACAGCTAATTCTTTGACTGTAGTAATAAATTGTCGTAAAACTTCTTGGGCTTGAACTGATTCTGGTCGATGATAATTTAAAACTAGTTTTTGCTCACAGGCGATCGCGTTACGATATTGTTGTTGGATTTCTGTCCAGGTTAAAGGACAGCGATCAATAATCATAAATTGGGAATCATCAAGGTTAAAATCTTTATCATCAAGACTTGAATCACGGCGATCGATAATCGTATCTTCAGGAACTTGGCTATGATTAAAACTAAATTCTTCGCTGTTAGGACGTAGTGCAATTAACCTAACTTCATATTGTTTAGCATAGGAATTAAAATCTAATTCCACAATGACATCGCAACTTATATCTTGAGGTACTTCGTCTTTATAATGTCCCCACCATACTCCAGGAAAAATGCGGTCGCATGATTGATCGGACAAGTTAAAAGTTGTTTTAATATATTGAACTTTTTTCCCTTGTTTATCTTTAATATTGCTATTCCAAACATTTTTAAATAGACAATTTTTAATTAATAATTTGGGGACGGGATTTCCCATGCCACAAGGTTCGATCAAACTTAATTCCCGAAACAGACATTGCCCCAAATCAGCTACAGTTACCAGTAAATCAGCTTCAATATTTGCTCCAATTTTGGTAACATCTAATTGTTGATTGAATTGTTGATTAATTCCTTCTTGAAATAAAGGTAAATTTTCCAGCTTTAAACTCAGTCCAGCAGCAAAAGGATGACCACCAAAACGATGTAACAGATGTTCCTGGGATTTCATCAATTGATAGAGATCAATATTATTAACTGAACGAGCCGATCCTCTAGCGTAAATAATTCCCTTTTCATCCTCACTACTACTCAATAAAATAGTAGGACGACCATATTCTTGAGCAATTTGTCCGGCAACTAAACCTAATACGCCACCCTGCCACCCAGAATCTTCTAAAACAATAACTGAAGTAGTAGAAAGATCGATTCTTTGCAGTTTTTTCTTAACCTGATTTGCCGTATCTTTTTGCAGAGATTTACGACGAGTATTCGCTAATTCCGTTTCCGATGCCAACTCATGGCAACGCTTAGAATCGCGACTAGTCAGTAATTCGACACAAAAACTAGCATCTCCATGAATTCGACTTACGGCATTAATTCTTGGCCCTAAACCAAAAGAAATATCCGTAGGGCGATCGCCATTGCGGCGACATAATTCTAACAGACGAGTCACCCCTGGACGATTAGCAGTGCGAGGATCTGCCTGTTTTTTGAGTTGCTTAATTCCCTGCTGTGCCAAATAACGACAGTCTCCTTGCAAGCTTACCAAATCTGCGACTAAACCGATCGCGACTAAGTCTAATAAATATTCTAAAGGCTGTTGGGGAATCTCTGGCAAAGCTTGATAAAGAGCTTCGACTAACTTATAAGCAACTGCTACACCAGAAAGATGATAGAGAGGATGATCCTCTGATAAATAACGAGGATTAATAATTCCCACCACAGGAGGGCGAGATTCAGGTAAAGTATGGTGATCTGTGACAGTAACATCAATCCCTAAATTTCCCGCATAGACAATTTCCTCTAAATTAGTGCTTCCCGTATCACAGGTCACGATTAGTTTGGTTCCTGATGCTGCCAATTGCGCAATGCCAGCGTAGTTTAAACCGTGGGATTCGGTTAGACGATTTGGTATATAGTAATCCAACTGAATATTTTGCGGAAAAAACTGTCCTAACCCTTCCCACAAAACACTAGTTGAGGTTACCCCATCCGCATCAAAATCTCCCCAAATACTTACTTTTTCCCCTTTCTCATAGGCTAACACTAAACGAGCGATCGCTTGGGACATTTCCTCGCCAAACGCCACTGTACTAGAAGGTTGATAGCATTCAGGATTAATGAAAGCAGCCAGAGTTTCGCGATCGGCTATTCCCCTTTGCCATAATAATTGCGCCCCGTATTTACCACTAGAATTGGGAGTATATTCTCGAACTGCATCGATGAACCATTGGGGTACTGGGGAATTTGATACTAGTTGCCATTGACTCATTTCTTGTCCCGTTAATGTGATGATGAGAAGAATTGTCTTTAAGCAAATTTATCACTTTAAATCCTAAATAAGCTAGAGTATTTTGAATAATTTACAGTGCCTCTCTATAGGCAATTACAGCTTCCGTTTGATTATCTTTATATTAGTACAAATTAGAACCTTTTGACCCTAAAATCTATACTTAACTATTGATGACGATAGATGACTATATTTTTGATAAAACGTTTATTTACTGCAATACTTACTTTACTAGCTATTAGTATTATTATTTTTACCATTTTGGCATTAGCTCCTGGTGATCCGTTAGGAGAATTTGCTTCTAATCCTGCCATTACTGCTGAGGTCAGAGAAAATATTCGTAAATCATTAGGTTTAGATCAGCCAGCATATATTCGTTACTTTAAATGGCTAGGTAATTTTTTAACAGGAGATTTAGGTTATTCTTTTACTTCTCGCAGCCCCGTATCAGAAATTTTATTGCAGCGTTTACCTACAACTCTAGCTGTAGTTGGTTCAGCTTATATTTTTGGTTTACTAATTGCTTTTCCTTTGGGAATTATTTCGGCTTTAAAACGATATTCTGTGACAGATCAAATCATTACCACGATCGCATTTATCGGATTTTCCATCCCACCTTTTTTTACTGGATTATTATTTATTATTATTTTTAGTGTTGAATTAAATTGGTTGCCATTTATTTATGACAGTACTTTGCAAGTCAATAGTTGGTGGAGTTTTTGGGCACAAGTAAAACAATCAATTATGCCCATTGGGGTTTTAGCTTTGTATCAATCTGCCATATTAATGAGATTTATTCGTTCAGCTGTGGCAGAAGAATTACAACAAGAATATGTCCGCACTGCTTTAGCTAAAGGCTTAAGTTATTTTGCCGTAATAAAAAATCATATTTTACGCAATGCCATGATTCCCGTGGTGACATTAATTGCGATCGATATTCCTGCTATTTTTACCGGTGCCTTAGTAACAGAACAGGTGTTTCGAGTTCCAGGAATCGGTGCTTTATTAATCGAATCAATTTATCGGAGTGATACTCCCGTAGTAATGGCGATCGCGTTTATCTATGGAATTTTAATTGTTATTTTCAACTTAATCGCCGATCTTCTCTATTCTCTTCTAGATCCTAGAATTACTGTTAATAATTAATTTTCAACTAAAGATATTTCAAGCTAAACAAAATTGTATAGCTAATTGCAATATTTGTTTAGGAAAAGAATTGTAATTGTAGTCACAATCATTGCTTTTTTCAGTTGGCAAGCTAATTATTACTCACCTGTTAATTGACGCAATTTTTGCAGTAATTCAGAGTCATCAAACTCGTTAGCCAACCAGAAAACTTCTTTCAACAGTCTTAATGGGATATTATCGAGATTGTATCTGATGCTGTTGAATTGATTATGATAAAACTCTTCTAAGAACTTTCGGTCACCAAATTCTCCAGCTAGTTTTATGAACTCAAGAGCTAACTCTGTTGGTAAGTTACCATATCCTCTTCTTCCAAATTCACGCAAGTATTTTTTATAAAAATTTTTTAATAACCCTCGGTCACCAAAGTCTCTTGTCAACTTAATCAATTCAAGGGCTAACTCTGTTGGTAAGTTACCATATCCTCTTCTTCCAAATTCACGCAAGTATTTTTTATAAAAATAGTTTAAGAACCCTCGGTCACCAAAGTCTCTTGCCAACTTAATCAATTCAAGAGCTAATTCTGTTGGTAAATTACGATTTATTGTAAATTCACTATAAAACTCTTTTAAGAATTTTCGGTCACCAAAATCTCTAGCTAGCTTGAGAAATTCAATAAGTAATTCTGTTGGTAAATTATGATATTCTCTTCTTATCAATTTATTATAAAACTCTTTTAAGAATTTTCGGTCACCAAAATCTCTAGCTAGCTTGAGAAATTCAATAAGTAATTCTGTTGGTAAATTATGATATTCTCTTCTTATCAATTTATTA
>JASJDR010000299.1 GCA_030065615.1 Xenococcus sp. MO_188.B8
ATTTCTTTTGGTGATCGCTTCTTCTACTGTTCTCCTCGCAGCAGCAATCTTAAACGATTCCTGAGTTTGGGGGGCAATAATTTTAGAGACAATATTTGCTAATGTTCCTTGTTTCCTACGAATCTCGACCACTAACAAGGGATCGAGGCGAAAGTTAATTGCAAAACGAGCTGATAAATCCTGAAGATCTTTGGTGGAACTTTGTGCTGGCACTTCAAATTTTTGGACAGTCAGATCGTAGATGTCTACGGCGGAAGCTAAAGGTGGTTTAAAATGAATTCCCTCTAGCAAGACTCCATCTCTAGCTTTTCCTAAAATACTGAGTACCCCAGCCTGACCAGGATTGAGAATGACAAAGCTATTAATAATTAAGAGTATTAATACTACCAAGATGGCAGGTGCTAACAGCTTATAACTTAAAGAAAATTGTTGTTTCATGTTTTACTTTCCAAAGTGCTAATTAATAACAAGCAATGACTAATCAAAGATCTGAACACAATGAAAGTTCGTTTCCTAGAGTTTCTAACCGAGCTAGGTATAGCAATGTTTAAAGCTATCACTTGCTTTATGCTTAAGTTCAGTTAAGATACTAATTCATCTTTTGAATTACTAGATTCAGTTGTTATTTCCCAAAAGCCTAAGCGTTTAAGAGCATTAATTTCTGCGATCGCCACGATTAGAGTTTCTTTTAGCACGACTAGAGTTTCTTTTAGATTGATCATCAGCTTTATTAACTTTGAGGGAGCGACCCATCCATTCAACTCCATTTAGGGCAGCTATAGCCGCCTCTTCTTGAGTTAATGTCTCCAATCGCACAAAACCAAAGCCGCGCATCCTTCCGGTCTCACGGTCGGTAATCAGCTTGACTTGGCGCACTGAACCATATTCAGCAAAAACTTCTTTGAGGTCTTGTTCCCTAACCTCATAGGATAAATTACCTACAAAAATCGACATAGTCTTGATTATCTCCTCAATCAAAAGTGTGTAGAGATCAGATTGCGGAGAAAAGCTTCTCAATATCAGTAAAAGGAGTTATTAATACTGAATAGTTAACTTAAGTCTACTTTCTTCATTCATAACCATTATCGTAACGCAATTCATAGAAAGTTGTACCAAAATTTATTTCTTGAGCATGAATTTGAGGTATAAAAAGGTCAATAGCTTTAAATTAAAGGTGTTTTAGGACAGATAAAATACACATTACAATTATTTTGTCAAAGATTTTTAACAAAAATTAAATAAATTAGTAGATATACGGATGGGGAAATCTCCAGAAAAGAATAGGATTAGCGCGTTAATACTTAATAAATTACCTATCAAGCCAATGATTGCACTCAAAGAGAAACAAGTTCAATCGATTCTGATTGTGGATAATTCGACTAGTAATCTGGACTTGATGCGTAAAACTCTAGAAAGTCAAACATATCAAATAGAGCTAGCAGATTGCAGTAAATCTGCTTTGAATCAAGCAATAAAAGCATCTCCTGACTTGATATTGTTAAATCTGATGATGTTAACTTCGGATAACTCAGATATAGTAAGTTATTTATACGATGCAACTAGATTGAGTAATATTCCTATATTACTTTTTAATGGAAATATTAGTCTGGATCACGAACAAATGAAAAATCTAGGCACAAATACTATAAACTATAAATCTTTTGGGCTTGATATCCTACTTTTAAATATCAATAGTCTCCTTCAAGCCAAAAATGATCGAGAAAAAGGCAATCATCAGCAACAGATAGAAAATCTTCCCCTGTTACAAGAAAAAATTATCCTTTTAGATCTCAACAAAGACGATCCGCTTTTCCAAGAGCAACAAGAATTAGAAGCAATTCAAAACAATCATGGTGAAGCTATATTTTGGCAAGAATTATCTACACGAGGATATGAAATTGTAGATGGCTCTGATCACAATCTCTTTGCAGAAAACAATCTCTAATAAGTGCTTTCTATATTGAAAAGTTTATACAATCTGGTTGAAGCTCATCCATCCTACTGTGCGATCGCCGTTTTTAAAAACCAAATAGTTAGCCAAACCTAAATAATGAGATGAATGTACCAAGAGTTCAGCAAATTCTTGCCATTCTTGCTGGTTCATTTCCAGATCTTGAGGACAAGCAGAAAAATCTAGGCACAGTACAGTAGAGCGACCGTTAAGTTCACTAAGTTCACGGTATACTCGGCATTCTGGAGGCAGAAAAGGAGCTAGGAAGCGAAAACGCTTAATTGCTTCTAGTTCTAGATCAATACTTGTACAGTTAAATGGTGAGTTTTTGGATGCCATAATAACCTTCCTCCAACTAGTAGTCTGTCAACTTTGAATTGATGGAATGACACAAGCTAAAGAGGGGGGAGATATTTATCCCTCAAATCAGTTTTGACGCTCTACTAGAAACAGATACTTCTATCTTTATTGTAGGCAGTTTTTAATTACTTGTAAGATTGCAGACATATCTCTTTATGATGATATTTTTAAACGCTTCTCTAGGGTTAAGGTTTTGTTGTGATCCCATTGTACTTCCGTAGCAAATCTTGATCCTTCTCGATTTAAGAGTGCTTTCAACCAGAGAAGATCCAAAGTTGAGGCGACTTGCAGTCTGAAGAGTTTAATCTGAGTCGGTATCATTGCTAGATTAACGAGTTTGCCTGTGGAACAATCTAGGGTGGCAAAATACATTAAGCCAAGATCATCTCGAAAAGCTTCATAACCGCTGATTCCTTCATAATCATTGATCAAGTCACCGCAGCCATAGATAATTAGGCGATCGCGATAAATTTCGATCCCTTGAACATGGTGGGAAGAATGTCCGTGAATCAGATCGATTCCAGCATGGTCGATGAGTTGATGGGCGAATTCGATTTGTTCGAGGGGAATTTCATAACCCCAATTGCCTCCCCAATGAATAGAAGCGACAACTACATCTCCTGTTTGTTTAACTTGCTCGACTTGCTTGTGGATATCCTGAACTGTTTGCCTGGATAAATCTGGCAAGAGATTAACTCCAGGCTTGTCTTGATCCGCAGCCCAACTTACAGGAATACCGCTAGTGGTTACGC
The DNA here is from genome assembly GCA_030065615.1 of Xenococcus sp. MO_188.B8. Classification (GTDB taxonomy): domain Bacteria; phylum Cyanobacteriota; class Cyanobacteriia; order Cyanobacteriales; family Xenococcaceae; genus Xenococcus. Next base: position 3,064 of record JASJDR010000299.1, read on the forward strand.
CAAAAGAAAAGACGATCGCTCTGCCTTTACCCTTGACTTCTATAATTGCTGGAGTTTTGGCTGATTGCTGATTGAGACCTGCCCCAGCGGTTTTAATCTGCGCTGTCTTTAAAGTAGTTATGGTTTCTGCCAGACCGGAATATCCCCAATCGAGAACATGGTTGTTTGCCAGGGAGAAACAATCAATTTTGGCTGCTGTCAGACAGGGAATATTCTCAGGATTCATACGATAGTTAATCCCTTTACCCTGCCAATAATCCTTACTTGTCGTGATACTGGTTTCTAAATTAATTAGTTTGACATCTGGTGCTTTTCGTTCCCATTCCTCTAGGGCATCTCCCCAAATGTAACTAAAGCTAACTGGAGCGGGAATCGAACCGTTGGCTTGCTCAGCAAGTTTGACATATTCTCTGGCATCGTTCAGGTAAAATTCGGGTATGAAAGGCTCACTGGGATGAGGCAAAATTTGGTCGATACCTCTTCCTGTCATCACATCACCGCCGAGAAATATCTTGATCTGAGTCATCAATCAATCCTAGTGCCGCTGCGTTGAAGTCCCATCAAGTGGGATAATATCAAAAGCCAAAAGTCCCGTCTTCGCGGTGTAATATCAAAAGTTTTTGATATCAAGCTTTTGAGCTTTTTAAAATAGTGTACTTATTTACGCTCGCATCTACTAGTAATCCAAGTTGCTAGTTACAAAGTAAATGAAGTAATAAAACAAGTAAGCATGGGAAACAAAACTAAGCATGGGAAACAAAACAGTTTAAAAGCTGTTTAAGAGATACTATAAATAGTGAATAATCTAAACGATAAAAGCAGAGTCCAAATATAGTTAAACTTTTGTTAAATTGTTGTCTAGGCTACAAAAGGATGGAACCTTATTTTGTTTGATGGCAATGATGGAAGTATATCTTTCACAGCCTTCTCACTAGTTGGAAAGAACTTGAGCCCCCATGGACATTCCGTTACAAACAGAGGTCGCCAAAGCTGCTTTATTCTCCTCAGATCATCACACCGGAATGAGTGTTGAGACTTTGAAGCAGGCTTTCTTCGATAATCTCTTTTTTGTCCAAGGAAAGCCAGTTGCCTTGGCCACTAAGTATGATTACTATATGGCCCTGGCTTATCTGGTGCGAGATCGGATGCTCGACCGGTGGAATGGTACGGCAGAGAGTTACACCAAAAACCGTTCTCGTACTGTGTGCTACCTCTCCGCCGAATTTTTAATGGGACCTCACCTAGGGAATAACCTGATCAACATGGGCATTTACGACCAGGTCAGGCAGGCCATGGAGGAACTGGGACTAGATTTTGAAGAGCTGTTAGACCAAGAGGTCGAACCGGGTTTGGGCAATGGGGGCCTAGGTAGATTAGCTGCCTGTTACCTCGACTCCCTGGCCACCTTAGAAGTAGCATCGTTAGGCTATGGCATTCGCTACGAATTTGGCATTTTTGAGCAAGAGCTCGGCAATGGCTGGCAGGTGGAGCGGACGGATAAATGGTTGAGGTATGGCAACCCCTGGGAAATCGTTCGCCCTGAATGGGCTCTAGAGGTAAAATTTGGCGGTCATACCCAGCCCTATCACGATGAATGGGGTCACTATCGGGTTAGCTGGGTGCCGGAGAAAGAAGTTTTGGGCATTCCCTACGATACACCCATTCTGGGTTATCAGGTGAATACGGCGAATACGCTTCGTTTGTGGAAAGCCGAGGCGATCGAGTCTTTTGATTTTGAATCGTTCAACCAGGGTAATTATTACGGTGCGGTAGAGGAAAAAGTCTCCTCAGAGAACTTAACCAAGGTGCTTTATCCCAATGATGAAACGGGTGCCGGCCAACAGCTTCGCTTGCAACAGCAGTTTTTCTTGGTATCTTGTTCCCTACAGGATATGTTCCGCATTTTGGCAGGTCAAGATATTCCCCTGGAGCAATTTCACGAGAAATTTGCGATTCAGTTGAATGATACCCATCCCGCGCTCGCTGCAGTGGAACTCATGCGCCTGCTGGTAGATGAACATCACCTGGAATGGTCATGGGCTTGGGAAATCACCCAGAAGAGCCTGGCCTATACTAATCACACCCTGATGCCGGAGGCTCTGGAAAAATGGCCGGTGGATTTGTTCGGCCGCTTACTGCCGCGCCATTTAGAGATTATTTACGAAATCAACGCCCGCTTCTTAGACCTGGTGCGCATGCGGTTTCCTCAAGATGCCGCGCGTTTAGAACGGATGTCTTTGATTGACGAGAGGGGGGAAAGCTACGTGCGGATGGCTAACTTGGCCTGCGTGAGTAGCAATAAGATCAACGGCGTTGCCGAGCTGCACAGTGAATTGCTCCAGCAAACAGTGCTCAAAGACTTTTACGAGTTGTTCCCAGAAAAGTTTTGCCACATTACCAATGGCGTGACCCCTCGCCGCTGGATTGCCTTGAGTAACCCTCGACTGACAAAAGCAGTCACTGAGCGAATTGGGTCTGGTTGGTTGAAGAACTTAGAAGAAATGCAGCAGCTCGAGCAGTTGGCAGGGGATGCTTCCTTTCAAGAAGAGTGGCGCGAGATAAAACAGTCGGTCAAACGAGATCTGATCGAACGCATACACCAGCAGTATAGGGTATTGATAGACCCCGCTTCCTTGTTTGACGTACAAGTGAAGCGCATTCACGAGTATAAGCGCCAGCATCTAAATGCCTTGCATATCGTGACACTCTACAGTCAACTCAAGCAAAATCCTCAGATGGAGATTACCCCTCGAACCTTCATTTTTGCCGGTAAGGCAGCACCGGGCTATCACATGGCCAAGCTGATGATTAAGCTGATCACCTCGGTGGGGAGGATGATTAACCAAGACCCCGATTTGCGCAATCAGATGCGGGTAATATTCTTGCCTAACTACAATGTGACCAACAGTCAGCGCATTTATCCGGCCTCTGATTTGTCCGAGCAAATCTCGACTGCTGGGACAGAGGCTTCAGGAACGGGCAATATGAAGTTTGCCATGAATGGGGCCTTGACGATTGGGACGTTAGATGGCGCGAATGTTGAAATTCGAGATACTGTGGGCGCAGATAATTTTTTCTGGTTTGGGATGACAGCTGATGAGGTTAACAAGCTGAAGTTCAAGGGTTATCACCCGCGGGACTATTATCAGGCCAATCCGCAACTGAAAGATGCCATCGACTTGATTGCTTCGGGGCATTTTTCCCAAGGAGATACTAGCTTATTTCAGCCATTGCTAGATAAGCTCCTGCATCACGATCCCTTCATGCTGCTGGCAGATTATCAGTCCTACATTGACTGTCAGCAGAGGGTGAGTCAGGCTTATCGCGACCAGAACCGCTGGACCGAGATGTCCATTCTCAACTCGGTTCGGATGGGCCGTTTTTCTTCAGATCGTTCCATCCAGGAATACTGCGACAGCATTTGGAAGGTCACGCCTTCGCCTGTACAATTGGGCGAATATATTCAGATGGATGGCCCCTTAGGGGTGAACGAAAAAAGATGTGGGAAAACTAGGAGCTAACCATTTCAGAAAAATTCCCTCTATAGATTTAGCCAAGATTAAAATGAAGAATCTCCAACTCTTGGGCTCCAAAACTCTATGAGGTGATTCATTTGCTTAGGAACTGAGATATATTTTGCGTTCATCTTCACTAACAGCTTGAGTTCCTACAATTTTGGCAGTAATTTGGGTGCCGTCTTCAAGATTAACAACCCAATCCTGTCCGGGAATCAGGACTGGACATTGCCCTATTACTTCTTCCCATTTCAGAAAAACTCCATTCAAATAATAGTCAAAGATGCAGAAATTTTGATCTTTTTGTAACTTTTCAGTAGTCATGATTTTTTCTCCTAAAATCTGCTAACTTTACATGCTTGTTTTAAGTCTGGATGATCGCGATTTACTTTTATGGTTATTTATCTCAGTCCGATGAAACTTTACTGAAGCTTTTCCGCTAAGCTTCCTCATACTTTTTTCTCTCAACCACTATACCAAAGCTACGGCTTTTGATCTGTAGCAACCATTGCTCTTTTGATTAATAATCCAAGTTGCTAGTTACAAAGTAAATGAAGTAACAAAACAAGTAAGCATGGGAAACAAAACAGTTTAAAAGCTGTTTAAGAGATACTAACCCAAGTTGCTAGTTATTGAGAAAGAGAAAGAAAAGAAAGAAAATCTCTCTAGAAGCTATTTAGCAAGGAGAGAAGAAAATGCTAGGTGAAACTATAGCAATTTATGCGATTGTAGAAGACTTACTCAAAGCAACTGGACATCAAGAAGATTGCCGTGTTCAGATGAGTGATGCCGAAGTGGTGACCTCGGCACTGGTAGCAGCCAAATTTTTCGGTGGCAATCAAGAGCAAGCTTGTAACTACTTATGGGAGGAGGGCTTAATCCCAAACAGGCGAAAGTTTGTCTCGATTTTCCCGCCGATGGCACCGATTGTTTCTCAAATTACTGGATTTATTTGATTATCTCGGACAGATACTCAAATCACTTAATTCCAGTAGTGAATATTTGTTGGACTCATTTCCCGTTCCTATTTGTGACAATATTCGTATTCGGTCATCTAAAGCTCGTAAGTTCGGAAGAATATTGAAACCTTGTTTAGTCAAATCACACAAAATTTTCCCAAATCAATCCATGCTGTAACTATAGATGGCTTTTTACTA
>JASJDR010000300.1 GCA_030065615.1 Xenococcus sp. MO_188.B8
ATTTCGCACCACCGCAGACAATATTCTCCTTGAGGCAGAATTAAGTCGCAGCGATTGTATTTCCACCAGTTGAACCGCTCTGCTAATAGATAGTTATACTGCCCTCGCAGCATATCTAACCAACGCTCGATTTCTCGTCGTTGGCTTGCTGTTGGCATGAGTTTGTACTGGTAGGTTTTTCTCATGTTAGGATACTATCACCAACCGTACTTTAAAATAAAAGATATTGAATGTTCATCGCCGAATTTTAGGTAAAGGGAAAAAAGCCGATGTCTTTTTCAAATACTTCTCATAATCGGGATACTCTTTTACCAAAAGCTGTTCTTCAAATCGTGCTCTCCATACTTGAGTTACCACCCATACACCATAGACTACAATTGAGAAAATATTTAGCCTAAGTAGTACAAACCCTGCAGCTGAAATGAAGCCGCCCAAGTACATTGGATGACGCACAAAAGAGTATAACCCAGAAACTACAAAGCCTCTAACTTCTGGAGTAATACTAAAACTTTTTTTTAATGAAAGAAGTGCTGTCACCGAAATTATTACTCCCAAAAACATAAGTAAGAGTGGAATAAAAATTGGTACATTAAATAATGTTGGTTCAGGGGCAAAGATTAATAGATATGGTAAAAATGAAGCGAGTAAAGAAATCAGTTTGGGCCCTATTTTAGAATATTTTCTCCTCGGTTTATTGGCTATAAGCAAAATAAATGAAGCCATCATTAAGTAAATAATATAAACCAAGTTATTGATGAGCAGCTGAGTAGGAACGTAACCCATATTCTGTCTAAATGCAAGTTGTAGTGCTGCTCGATTTTTCCACAAAATGTTTATCTGTAATATGCATAATATGCCAATGATCAAGCCGAAAAACTTATTTTCATTGGCTAACAGAAGCTTTTTGAGATAATGGAATATTCGCAACATTATTAATTCTCCAGAATACGGTTTAAAAATAGCTGATCTCTAGCCTAGCTTTCTATTCGTATTTCGGTTATACTCTATTGTGTCGCACTTATTACATCTCTCATCTCACCTAGACTTGAAGCCAACTCATCAAGCATTTCATCAGTCCAACGTTGCACCTTCATTATATCGTTTTAATCTGGCGCTGCTTAACTTCTTCTATTGTGCAGTGCGATCGCATCATAGCTTATAGCCAGTTTCCTACCAGTACGTAAGAAGCCCAAAAATGAGGACGCTTAAAGCGATCGCTTTTTAGCAGGGTCAATTGAGCTTGACGTAATGCTTCGGCTTTAGTTACGATCTTATTGCGATCGCTCAACCCTTGATAAAATCCACCCATCAGTAGGGAGGTAGCTTCATCATTGACTCGCCAGAGGGTTGCCAAGGTACTGCGTGCCCCAGCTCTGACAGCAACTCCTGCCAATCCTAAAGCTGCCCTTTTGTCTCCCGTAAGGGTTTCGCAGGCACTAAGAACTAAAAGTTCGATCGCTTCTTCGTTACCAATGTCGCTACTGCGAAGTAAATCGTTAAGCTGATTAACGTTAATGCGATCGTCCCAAGTGAGAATAAAAGTGTTTTCCGCTTGGGAACTAAATTGCCCATGAGTTGCTAGATGTACTACTCGAAAAGGAAGTTGGTTAATTTTGGTTTGGAAAGCAGTACTAGTAAAATCGCGATCGACTAGGGTTTCTGTTTCAGATATTTGAGACTGGACGGTATTTAATTCATCGGCTACGTATCTCAGTGGGGGAAAGCCGCTCCGGGCTTCAGTTAATCCGGCGGTTAAGACTCTTAACTGCTGCTGGGCAATGGGTTGAGGTTCGATCAGCTGTAGACCAGGGGTAATAGCAATGCCATATTTTTCTACTAGATATTGTTGTCCATCGTGGAGGACGGACATGGGTACATTGCGGAGAGAACTATCGAGAATAAATACTAAAGTTTTGACATTACTGGTCGCTAAATCTTCTGCTGTAGGTCGGATTAACCAGTCGTATACTTGTTGAGCAAGAGGTAAAGTTTCTTGGCTGTTACGCTGGGTTAGGGATTGAGCTAATCTTTGAATAATTCTTTCTACTTTCTTAGGGTTATCTATTGGTGTAGTGTAGTGACGCAGCTTTTGTTGAGGTAATTTAAGGATAATTTCGAAACGGTCTGGTAAAGCAATGGTATAAATTACTGCCGCCGTGGGATCGTCTTGGTCTGTCACTTGATCGATCAGAACTGGTTCGGCATCGAGACAAGTGGCGTGGAAGAAATTTTCTAACTCGGCTAGCTGAAGAGAATCAATGGCTTCGCGAGCAGCAGCTAAATTGGGTTCGCTGGGTTGAGTTGTTTCTTGAGATTGTAAGAGCAAGCCTACGTACTCGCGATAGATGGGTTCAACGCTTTCTCTGAAAGTAAACTGGATTTCTGGATTGCTGGTAACTAAGTCGCTGCGTAGGGATTGTAAAGTGTTAACTGCTTGCTTGTAGGCAGCAGTTGCTTCTTGATAGTGACCCTGAACCTGTAGCAATCTTCCTAGCTGCCATTGCCACTGATAAGTAATGTCCCGAGCATTGACTGCTTGAGCGATAATCAGAGCCTGCTGGGTCAATTTTTGCGCTTGTGACCATTGTTGCTTTAGTTCGAATAATCTTCCCAGACTGCCTAAAGCATAGGCTTCTGCTCGTTTGTCCCCTAATTTTTGTGCTTGTTGAACTGTGGTGGTGAGGATTGGTTCAATTTTGGGGAAATAAGCGATCGCCAATAAACTATGGGGAAGTGGGGAATCATTTTCTGTCTCTCTACTCCAAAGCTTAATTAGATTCTGGGCGAAGTTAATGCGAGCGTAAACTGCTGGACGGCTCAGAGGTAATTCTTCTAGTTGGGATTCGATGTCGAATAATAATGCGGGAATATCTGACCAGGCTTCAGTTTTGATTAGTAGGCTCAGTTGATTTAATTGTGCCTTGATTTGTTGGGTTGGGGAAATAGCTGTACTAACTGCTTGTTGATAGTAATTGATCGCTTTTTCTAATTGCTTTTGGGAACGAGCAACATTGCCTAAGCTAAAAAGAGCAGCACTGATATCTGGAGGGGATTTTAATTCTTGGGCGATCGCCAAGCTGGTCTTAAGAGTCTGCTGCGATTGTTCTAAATTACCAACTAATTGCAGGGCATTACCTAGAGAACGTAAGCCCACAGCTTTAGTTAGAGAATCTGGTCGCTCTTGGAGAGTTTGTTCGAGTTTGGTTAAAGTTCTGACGGCGCGACGATAAAAGCCCAGAGTTTGTAATGCCTGAGCTTGGTTAATTCGACTGCGGAGCACTCCGTTTTCCCTGCCTGCTTTTTCGTATATAGCAGCTGCTTGCGACCAAGTTTCTAGGGCTGATTCTGCTTGTCCTCTAACTAGTTGCAGTCGTCCTTGAATATCTATGGTTTGAGCAAGAATTAGAGCGCGATCGCGAGAATTGTCTAGTTTTTCTAGTACCTTGAGACTTGCTTCTAGAGAATTACTAACTTCTGTCCATTTACCTAGTTTTTGATACGCCAAGGCAAGATTACTCAGGATCATTGCTTGTTGGAGGTTATCTGCTTGAGTTTGCTCCTCAGTTAATGCTTGTTGCAGAATGTTTACTGCTTCTTGATATCGTCCTGCTTGATAAGCTATCCGACCTTGTTCGAGTAAATCGGCGATCGCATTTTCTTGACTATGGAATATATCTTGTTGTGGTAATTCTCCTCTGCTCGAATAAGTATCTATCCCCCGAACTGGAGATGTTAATGTGCAGGCAATAGTGGTAAATAGAGCTAACAGCAGTAAGCTTTTCCATCTCTTTTTAGAGGATAACCAATAATAAAGTTGTGATTTGATAATTTTGCTAACTTTGGCTAGAGATCTGTCGCCATCATTTAGAAATTTGTGCCAAAAATATAAATGATATTTTTTCGCTTGACTTTTGTTTTCTCTGTTTTTATTTTTCATGAATAAATATCACATTAATTGAGGAAATATAAAAAAATATAAGTAAGAAAAATTGTAATATTTTAAATTTTATTCGCTTTGTATTATTTAAAATTATTGGTTATTAATTATGCAATTTGGAGATTTTATCAAACGATAAATAATGAAATATAAACTAAAAAGGTCTTAATTCTATAGAAAAATAAATCCCATTTTCCTGCAAAGTATCGCCACTATCTTCTAAATCTATCAAGGGAATTCCCCAATCCAATCTGGCAGTCAATAAGTCCGATGCCAGCACTCTTAAGCCAATTCCCACAGAAACCAAGGTATTTTGGTCTAACTCCAACCCATTATTATTCCAGGCAATGCCAAAGTCAGTAAACGGAGTTAACTGTATGGTAGTTGACCATTTAGGAATCCGTGCAACAGTAGTTCGCAGTTCGGCTGAGGCAAAAAAGCCATTATCGGTTACCAAAGCATCTTGACGATAGCCTCGAACCGTAAAGGCTCCCCCTAAACTAATTTGTTCTAGAGGCAACAAAGGTCGATCCGATACCTGGACATCCGATCTTAATAATAAACCTATATCTGGCGTCAATTGTCTTAGATACTGCGCTTGTCCCCGCCAAGAAATAAATTTACTATCCGGGATGTCATCATCACTATTAATGGTGGCATCAAAAGCATCAATGCCGATACTAAATTGAGAACGCAGGGCGAAAACTTGACGCTCGTTGCGATTGGTATATTCCTGAAAGAAACGCAGGGCAGAAATTCTAGTTTCCCCATCCTCACTAGCTCCCCTGGAGAGACGAAAAGGAGTACCTAAAAGTGAAGTTTCTGATTCTTGTCGGGAAAAAGTTAACCCAATTGCCACATCATTTGCAGGAGTTTGGTACACAGGTTGTCGATAAGTGAGATTGTAGCGGCGGGCTTGGGATTCAATATCGAGTTGGTTAAAGGGTTCTTCAATAATGTCGCTGTCGGTGTAACTGAATCGAAAACCAATAGTCCCGTTGCGGGGATTGACCGGAATGGTATAACTGAGTTCGTCTAAGGAGTTTCTCCCATCTGTATTGTAGTAAAAGGCGCTAATACGATCGCCCCATCCGACCAGATTATCATGACTAATTCTTACTAATCTGCGGTCTGTCCCCACAGATGGGGAATTGTAGTTGTCAATCCCCAGGGCAATTGAAAAGGCATCGGCTTCTTGAACTTTAACTTCTAGGATACTAGAGCCAGGCCGAACTCCTGCTGCTAGTTCGGCAGATAAGTTGCCAATCAGAGGGTCAAGTCGGAGTAGTTGCAGCGCGTTCAGGAGTTTATTTTGATTAAGCGGAGGTTCGGTAGCAATTGCCAGGCGGCTGCGGACATAACCAGTGTTAAGTCGTTTTAACCCAGTCACCTCAATTGCTTCAACTATGCCTTCAATGACTTGGATTTTGACAACTCTGTTATCTATATCCTGGGGAGGAATGAAGGCACCAGAGGAAATATAGCCATTGTCTAGGTATAACTGAGTAACAGCTCTTTGAGCTTCTAGCAGTTCGGTAAAGGAAATGCGGCGTAGGGTATAGGGTTTCAGAACTCGATCTAATTCTGCTTGGGTGAATACAGTGTTGCCAATTACTTCAAATTTTCTGACGAGAATACGGTCAGGAATTGGTGCTGGGGCGAGTTGTGGAGAAAGAGATGGTCTTTCTGGTGCGGGTAGGATTTCTGGCTGGGGTGGTAATAGTTCTGGTTCTTTGAGTTCTGGTTGTCTGGGTGAGGCGGGTAGAGGAACTGTTTGGGCTTGAATTGGGGCAGGAAATAGGAGAATAAACCATAAATAACTCTGGCAAAATTTGAGGGTGGAGGGAAGATATTTCATTTATTTTGCAGCTTGACAGTGAGGATGTTTTATCCCAGGTGATGATGGAACAGCATTAGGGTGATTAGCAATGAGCCTTACCTTACCGTTAGGTCTCATTACCCATCCAGTCGCCTGTACAATTTCAATTTGAGGAGAAACAATGCTCTCCTGCTTCTTTGCTCCTCTGTCCCTCTGCTTCTCTGTTGTTTCAGAGTCAAGACTGACCCATTCAGGGGATAAAACCGCATCTCCTCTGAGGGACTCGTTAGGATTAGAGGGCAAACCACCCCGTCCGGTAATCGTAAATTCACTTTGTTGCTCGGCTGTTTCCCCGTCTCCTGCCAGGCATCTTTTAGCAATTAGCTCGGACGCATCAACTACTTCTGTAGGTAAATTGTCCAAGCCTTGGAGCGGATTGACATCGGGAGTATTGATAGATATTTCTCCCTTCAAACCAAACTGAGAAGAGGCACTAATCTCAAAAAATTCAGCTCCAAAGATTGCATTGGCAGTGATATCAATGTTGCCGCCGTTTCCTTCAAAAGCGTTAGCAGTAATTCGGTATTGCTCTTGAGTGGGAAAACCAACTATAAAGTCAGAATTAATTCCAATATCTCCCCCATCTCCTCCTGCTTGTTCTGTTCCTGCAGTAGTAGTAATTTCACCACTATTAATAAAACTTAGTAAATCTTGGATATTCAGGGTAATATTGCCACCCTGGTTACTCGCAGTTTCAGCCGTAATTGAACCATTATCTAAAGTAAGTTTTTCTGCTGCGAGGGTAACACTTCCTCCTTGTCCACTACCATCGCTATTTACAGCTATAGTTGCACCATCTTGGATAGTGACGCTTTGGGGATCAATGTTGATACTACCACCTGGGCCAGTGGAACCTTCAGTTGTGTCGGCAAATATTCCTGTGTCTGAGCCAGAGAGGGTGATCTTGTCTTTTACCTTTAAGATGATATTACCTGCTGAAAATTGACTAGAAGTATTGCTAATAAGTTGACCACCGTTGCTGGCTTCAAAGGTGTTGGCATTAATCTCGACACGGCCTGCATCCCCTTCTCCTTCGGTACTGACAGAAACTTCGGCTCCATTGGTAACTTCTAGAGAGCCAGTGGTAATGGAGACACCCCCCGCTTTGCCCACTGCTCCAGGTTGCACATTGCTCAATGCCCTACTGGCAAATCTTCCATCCTTACTTTCGCCATCAAATTTGATAGAATCAGTGGCATGAATGGTGACACTGCCTGCATCCCCAACTCCTTCGGTCTCGGCTCCAAGTAAGGCACCATTGGTAACTTCTAGAGAGCCAGTGGTAATGGATACACCCCCCGCTTTGCCCACTGCCCCAGATGATATCACACCGCTGACTGCCGCACTAGGATTGTTACTACCTGACCCATCAAATTTGACCTTGTCAGTGGCATGAATGGTGACACTGCCAGCATCACCTTCTCCAAAAGTATCAGCAGAAATGAGGGCACCATTGGTAACTTCAAGGGAGCCAGTGGTAATGGATACACCCCCCGCATTGCCCACTGCTCCAGGACTCACCAAGCTGGCTGTCCCACTGGGAAATCCATCCTCACCTTCGCCATCAAATTTGATAGAATCAGTGGCATGAATGGTGACACTGCCTGCATCACCTTCTTCAAAGGTACTGGCACCAAATTGAGCACCATTGGTAACTTCAAGGGAGCCAGTGGTAATGGATACACCCCCCGCATTGCCCACTGCTCCAGAGCTCACATCGCTAAATGCCCCACTGTTAAATCCATCCTTAGTTTCGCCATCAAATTTGATAGAATCAGTGGCATTAATCTCGACACGGCCTGCATTCCCTTCTCCAAAGGTACTAGCACCAAGTTGGGCACCATTGGTAACTTCAAGGGAGCCAGTGGTAATGGATACACCCCCCGCATTGCCCACTGCTCCAGG
>JASJDR010000301.1 GCA_030065615.1 Xenococcus sp. MO_188.B8
ACTCGCCCCTATTTGTTTCCAGGTCGTCACGGTCGTGACAGCATTCATAAAGCTAGTGCGGACAGGATACTTAGGGATGCTTGCCGTAAGTTGGAGATTGAAGGGGTCAGTACCCATAGCTTCAGACGGACTGCTCTGACTCGTATGAGTGATAAGGGTGTACCTCTGAGGCATATTCAGGCTATCTCAGGACATAAGACTTTAGCAGCTTTGGAGCGTTATTTAGGGGTGACGGAGCAGCAGAAAGAGAGTGCGATCGCTACTCTCGATTTTTAATATTTGTCTTAAGATTGTTTTCTGATGAGCAGCAGCTTCTGTTAATTGTTCATTATCGGAAGTGAGGAAGGGGGAAGCTAAAGAAATCGAATATTGAAGTAATGTTTCCCGTGAGGTGAAAAATGAGGAATTGGTAAGAATACTCCCAAAGCTTTTATCTTAAAGATTCTCGATCTAAATTAAATAGGAAAAATAGAGAGCCTTTGTTAGGCTATAAATAAAAAGGTTATCGAATGACCAAAGAAGAATTAAAACATTATCGCGAGCAAATTCTAGAGCTTGCCAAACAGTATCATGCTCCAAATGTGAGGGTGTTTGGGTCTACAGTACGAGATGATAATACCCCAGAAAGTGATGTAGACTTTCTAATTGATGTATCCCCTAAGCAAACTCTGCTCGACCTGATTGCCTTTACCCGTGAGTTAAAGGAGCTTCTAGGCTGCGAGGTTGATGTTGCTCAAAGTACGGTACTTCATCCAGTTATCCGCGATGAAGTTTTAAGAGAAGCTGTTTCTTTAGACAGTATATAGAAGAGTTGCTATGGCGCAAAAAAGAAACCCTCTGCTTTTTCTCACTGATATTCTCAAGGCAATTGAGAAAACTGAGGCACATATTCAATCGGGAAAGCAGGAATTCTTTGAGAATGAAACGATTCAGGATGCTACACTTTTTAGACTTCAAACAATTGGTGAAGCGGTAAATCAACTACCTGAAGAACTTAAAGAACGATATCCTCATATTCGTTGGAAAGATCTCGTCGGGTTTCGTAATATTTTGGCTCACCGATACTGGCGAGTTGACCTTAATCTCGTATGGGGGCTTTTTGAGCCTAACGGTAGTATCGAGCAACTTAAAGCCGTCGTACAGGAGCTTGTTGAGGAGCTTTCTTCTTAGTTAAATGGTTCTTTTGAGTCGAGTTTTGATCGATTCTTCTCTTTGTTCTATTCAAGATAACTAACGTTTTATCTAATAATAAAAACCTGCCTTGTAAATCAATTTCAAGACACCACTGTCTCATAGCAACCAAAAAACGATTTTTCGGACACTAAAAATAGGCTAATTTCAGGTGTCTCATAATTTATAACATTGTGGACACTTTGAAATAGATCGTAATTTCACTTTATCTTGAAAAGGTTATCGCCTCTACTCAATTCTCTTTCTCTCCTACACTTTGTTGAAGCACTGATATTTTTGGGGCAATAGAACTAACTTTATTCTAGAAAATCAACGCATAATTTTTATTTGTCTTTTTAATAATTGCCAGCTAAGGTATTAGCTGACGATCTAGTAAGATTGAAAAATAAGGTTATGATAAACGTCTATCGTTTATTTTTGTCGGCGTGTTTAATAATATTTTTAAGCTTTCAATCAAATTTTAGACTATGTACTCCTTGGGCTACAGCAGTTAATTCTTACGAGCTGAAAAAAGCCAAGCCGACATTAGTTGCGAATAAAGATAGCATCAATAACAATCACTCTTTATTAATTAATAAAAAAGAAATTTTAACTCATAAAAATTTATCCGTAGAAATTCCTATTGAAACTATAGTTAAGAAAGACGAAAAACTAAATCGAACTTTTAAAGCTATCACAGTACAACAGGGTAAGGTTAGCTTCTCTGAAGACTATAAAACAATAATTTTTACGCCTAAAACAAACTATGTAGGTAAAGCCTTTTTCAAGCTTATAGATGGTTCGTCTGAAGAAGAACTAGCATCAGTAAATATAGCTGTCAGCGATGCCCCTTTAGTTGGCTTGGACTTCATCAAGCGCAATCCTAAATTAAAAGTAGGAGATGAATTCCAGTTAAAAATAATAGGAAATTTTACCGATGCAGAAAATGTTCCTTTACCCGAAGATTATGTCACCTGGAGTTCCGATAAGCCTATAGTAGCTACTGTAGATAATAAGGGTTTAGTTCGAGGTATTAATGATGGTGTTTCTATTTTTAAGATAGAAAAAGCTGGCATCAATGCTTTTACAGTATCGCGTATTGGTAGAGCAGAGCATCCCCAGTCCAAAGCTGAATTAGAAAGCGGATTTGCTGAATTTTTTGGATTGAAAGTTTATCCCCAAGCAGCTACTTATACTCCTAAAAGCAAACAACAAATATTAATCGGTGCTAATGGTGGAGATAGTTTGCGAGATTTAACACCCAATTTATTTAATACTAGATATTTTGTTAGCAATCCTCAGATTATTAAAGTCAACTCTAATGGAATTTTATCTACTTTAAAAGAGGGTAAAGAAACTATCACGGTAATTGATGGTGCATCAGAAGCAATTATTCCCATTAAGGTAACAAAAAGCAAAAACGAGCGATTAATAGATAGCAATGGTGGTGTTGTAGAAAATGAATCGGGCGCTCTCTTATTTATCCCTCCCAATGCCGTAAAAAATGAAACTCAAATCAAAATTAATAGTTTACCTATCTCCGAATTAACAGCCCCTTTACCCAAAGACTTCGATGTCTTAGACTCATTTCATTTAGATTTAGGAAAAGAATCATTAAATATTCCCGTCCGATTATCGATTAAAAATCAACATAAATTACCAGTAGGAAAAGAAGTTTTTATCCTCAAAGAAGGAGAACTAGCAGACAAAAATTATCATTGGAATCCGATGTGGTTTATTGTCGATCGCGGTCTTGTTAATAGTCAAGGTGAAATCGTATCTTTAACACCACCTTGGATGGGTATAACTAAAAGCGATAACTACATTGTTGCACTACCTAAATTTCAATATTCTCTGGGTAAATTTATTACAGACTTTCCTTTTATTAAAAAATTCATAGCGGGAACTGCTGTTGTGTTTAATGATGTAGCAACTGAAGCTGTCGATATAGATATCAATATAGGCTCTAGACAAGATTCTGTGATTGCATCTTTTCTTCAACGAAATCTCAATACTTTACCAGAAGTCAGAGTTATTTCTACTGCGGGTAATCTAGCATTGGCAACAAATCCAAAAATAAAACTAAACAACAAACAAGAGTCATATTTAACACTCGATTTATCGGATATAAATAATATCAAAATTAATGAATTCGATTATCTTACTCCTATTTTAAAAAGTGCTAAATTTGATTTCGCCACGTCAGAAATTCCGATTCTTTATCTTACTGTTAGCGACCTTTTTACCAATCCAAATGATTTATCTGGAATTGTTGATATTATAGAAAGTCTAGTTCCGACTTTTAAATACTTTGACCAAACTTATACTGGGGATATTATTCCCGAACTGTGCAAAAAATTAGATACTAACACTTATTTAATCGCCGTTCGCGTACCTCAGTCAGTAGTTTTAACTGACTCCGACTTAGGTATAAGTAGAGGAAAATTAAAATTAACTGACATAAGCGATTCAACTGCCACTAAAATGACAATTGAAAATTCTAGCGATCGCACTATATCTTTTCAAAACAATTTAGATAATGCAGATCTAATTCTTTCAACACACGCTACCAAAAATCAAATTAGCGTCCTCGATGCTTTAGATCTAGAAGAGGAAATCATCAAAGATGACTTTAACAGTCAAAATCTATTAATAGGTCAAATTCCGCTCAATATAGATGCCGCGATCGATGGCAAAGTCAAAGATTTGGTAGCAACTTCTAACGCCACTCGCGCTTATGTTGCTTTAGAGTCTGGGAGCGTTGCATTGGTAGATATTGTTTCTCTCCAACAAGTAGATATCAATCCCAATACCCCTAAAATTATCGATTCCATTACCTTACCAAATAATGCCATACCTAGTGCGATCGCAATTTCTAGTTCTGACTCATATATCTATATTGCTGATGCCAACAGAGGAAATATTTATTTAATCGATCTTAATTCTCGTAACGATACCTATCATCAGGTAGTGAAAACGATATCCCTTCCCGATGCCAATCGTGGAATTAAAGCTATAGCTACAGATCTCCGTCGCGATCGCTTATTTGTAACTACCGTTAGTAATTCCATTACCAGCCAGCAAGATAAAATCTACGTTATTTACATAGATAGAAGTCCAAAAAAATCGGACAAAAATGTCGATTCCAGTAAGCTGCATAAAATTATTGGTAGCCTAAAAGTAGATCGGGGAATAGAAAAGATTTTTTCCTCATCCGATCCTACAGTAATGTTTTTTACCAATTCCAAAAACGATAGTAAGGGGTTGGGAAGAATTAAAATTACTAACAACGAACCTAAAAATTTCCAAGCTGCGGTAGATTATATTCCCTTAAAATTAGGTAAATCTGCCGACAAACTAAACATCAAAGGAGTTGCGAGTATAGTCGTCACCAAAGATGGTGAATATGGATTTGTCGCAGCTAAAGAAAGTGGCAATATTGGCGTAATAGCTCATCCTCTAAATAATGATGCCAAAGCGATCGCCGCCACCCAACCAATTCCCAACGCTTTAACTGAAGATGTCGCCATAACCAGAAGTCAAAAATATCTCTTTGCTGCCTATACTGGAATAGATCGGATTTTAGCTTTCGATATTAACGAAATTATCTCTACTCTCAAAAGCGATTCTCAGGATTTGACGGCTATTCCTCTGGAAAAAATCAACCCTAAAATTAGTGTAGCTGCGGATCTTGAAATTATTAACCAGCATAAAAAACAAGAGCGAGTGCAGATTCCTCACGATTCCGATCGCACCCCTGTCTTTGTTGGAGATGCTCCTATTTCAGTTAAAAACGCCAGCTTTGTTGATTGGCTTAAGTTATTACCTGTTCAAGATAATAACTAACATTACCGAATTTTAGTCACAATCTAATCCGATGCTTGACTAGTAGAAAATGTAGCTAGAAAGAGAAAAAATGATGAGTTAAATTAGGCATGAGTATTGAGAATAGAAGCGTTAAGCAATTATTCGCTCTTATTAAGAAAATCTGAACTTATCTCTGAAGTACCGATAATTCCGTTAATAGGCAATAGTTTCAGTCCGTTGAGAGCAGGTCACATTTGTTAAAACAAAAAATACCATTCACCTGAATTTCAGGCGTTATTATACGAAACTGACCTTTTGTATAGGGCGGATCAAAGCTTAGTTAGTAGGTGTTTTTTCTCCCTCTTCAGGAGTTTCTAATGGTGCATTGAGGTTGAGAAATTCTCTAATTTCTTTGTTGAATAAGCCACCAACACAAACTGATATTGCGATCGCTGCTACGCTTACTATTAATCCCCAGTTAAGTTTTTTCTTTGCTGTTTCCGAATCAGTAGAAGCAGTAATTTGAGCATCATCAGACATGATCGGTGAGTTAGTGGGGTTAAAATCTCCCCCAACATCGCCAACCTGGAAGTTACGACTCCGATCACTTTTATCTACTTGGCTATGATCGACTGTATCTCCTTGAATATAGTCTCCTTCTATGTTTTTGTTGCGATCGCCTTCCATGTTCACATCTACTAAATTCTGATTATCTCTACCAATTCCTATGACAGTACCAGAACCGCTATGAATATGTATTGTACTTGACGGTGTTCTATCTTGGGTGATGCTTTCTGGAGGTTCTTCTGTGATACGTGGACGCTCAAAGCCTTCAAGCAAGAGGTTTAGGGAAACGTCTTCTTCACTGATTTCACATTCAATGGTGTGTTTTTTTCCTTTTTTTTGGCGTTTTTTCAGCACAGAAAACTTGAAAAAATGCGGTTTAGAAGAAGAACGACAAATGCTACATGAGCAGGGAACCATCTTGTCATATTTCAACTTGTGATATGACTGGCTAATTTCATCGAGTCGATCAGCAATAATGGCGCGAAATTCAGCAATACTTGTACCTGAGAAGCGGAGGTAGATACGACGGTCAGATAGGTTTTCTTTTATTTCTGCGCTTGTACCATTGCGTTCTAGGATAACGCCGTTGCACCATACATAATCATGGTTTTGGATATAGCGGTACATAGTTACGATAAATTGCCACAAAATACCTTTGGGCATAAAAAGATCGTAACGAAACTGCATCAGACTATTGTTAGTATCATCCTGCTTGTATTTAGGGATATCTTTGGGAGTATCTTTAGGCAGCATTTGGGGAGCGATTAGGTTGCCTGTATTACCAATTTCATAGACGAGAAGGAAATTTTTCATCAAAGCAATCAACACATCATGCATATGTTTGTATTGAATATCACTCCATAAAGTAGAACAATCAGTGCGAGTAAAGCGACCTTGTTTAGCGTTGATTAAATCATTATCAAAAATACGATAAACCGCATTAGTCGCCCAGGCTGGTTTTAAAATAACGCGATCGCGGAGTAGAGGATTATCGGCAAAATGCAGCACTATACCCAGATCGTGAAAATAGCCGAGTAGGGTAGCAATGTCTAGGTCGTTGGTTATTCCTCGGTCGTGGCAGATTTGAAAGAACTCCTCGGAATAAATGTAGTTGCGAGTATCATTTTCGATGGCTTGCCTGATATTAACCCAAAGAGCAGGGACTGCTTCGCCGATGTGAGGAAGTTGGGCAGCATTATGTTCGATATCGCTAATAAGTTGACCAATTAGTTTAAGGCGTTGTTGGCGTTTGTCACTATCGGTTTCTTCACGGGTTTTGAAGTTGACGGGGAGAATTTCTTTAAGACTTTCAGGATATCGGCTTCTGATCTCAGAAGCATTAATCTTGCGCTGCAAATCGTCTTTTTCGTTCAGCACGATCATGACTGGACTATCCCCAGCAAAAAGTTCGATGATGTTGAGCCAGTAGTTAAAATCGGTATCATCTTTGCGATTGTCAGCAACTAAGACATAAAGAGAGCGTTTGGAAAGAAAAAAACGATGGGTGGCATGGTAAATTTCCTGACCGCCAAAGTCCCAAACATTGAGTTGAAAGGGGCGATTTTCAGTCTGGTTTTGAGCTGGGACGGAAAAAGAGTGAGTATTGATGGTAATACCTCTAGTGCGATCATCAATTGTAGGCAGGGGACAATTATTATCTTGTATTTTGTGAGCTAAGGTGGTTTTACCTGCTCCGCCTTCTCCGACAATCAGCATTTTGGCTTCATAGAGGTAGTCTTTGCCCTGAGTAGCTATTTGGGAGTAATAATTAAGGATGGCTTGATTCCCTTGTCTGACAACTTCCAAAGGTGGCTCTTCAATAGGATTTCCGTACAAATTGATACCATTGGAATCCCATGGTGTTTCACCTATACGTATTTCAACTTTTTTTTCTGCCAGCCAACTGGGGATTTTTTTGATTTGATTTTCACTTAAAATTAGACTCGTTAAATTAGAGAGCTTACTGATTGATTCTGGTAGGGTTGATAGCTGATTTGCTCGTAAATTTAGACTCGTTAAATTAGAGAGCTTACTGATTGATTCTGGTAGGGTTGATAGCTGATTTGCTTCTAAATCTAGACTCGTTAAATTAGAGAGCTTACT
>JASJDR010000077.1 GCA_030065615.1 Xenococcus sp. MO_188.B8
TAAGTATTTAACTGGCAGAATTGATGATCCTAAATTAGTTTTTGGTCGAGAAAAAGAAGTTAAGCGGATCTTTGAACTTTTAAATATTGGTAGTAGTGTTGCTGTTATTGGTGAACGAGAAATTGGTAAATCTTCTTTATTAAGAGTTATTGAAGATCAAGCAGAGAGTAAATTAGAATCACCCCGAAAACCTATTTATCTTAATTTAGGAGAGGTTTATGGTGAAGATGATTTTTATTTCTTCTTATGCGATCTGATTGGAATTCCTGAATGTAAAGGTTTCAGATTATCTCGCGAGCTAAAAAAGCATCAATTATTATTGATTTTAGATAATGTCGAAAAGATGGCATGGGATGGCTTTACTAATCAAATAAGAATGCAACTTCGTGCCTTAGCCGAAGGAAATAATGCACCTTTGCGTTTAGTTATTGCAGCAGAAAGACCTTTAAGTCAGCTTTTCAATGATAGTGGTATGGTTTCACCTTTTGAGAATGTTTGCCTAGAAGAAACAATTTCTTATTGGGATGAGCAAACTACTCGTAAATTTATTAATTATCATTTACAAAATACTTCTATTTCTTTTACAGAGGCTGAAATTAGTCAAATAATTTTAGATACTAAAGGTCATCCTAAAAAAGTGATGAACTTATGTTATCAAATCTATAATCTTTATTTGCAATAAAGTAAAATTTAATCTAATTTATGTAGGTTGGGTTAGCGACAGCGTAACCCAACAAAGTCATATTTGATGTTGGGTCTCATCCTTCAAGCAAACCCACAGTATCTAATAATATTATTTCGCCCCCCGACCCCCAATCCTGGGGGAGTAATATTATTTAAAGTCCCCCAAAGTTGGGGGATTTAGGGGGCTAGATTAGCTGTAAAAGCCAAACGATAAATAAATAATAACTTATGTGTTTACGGTAGCAATTATGAGGAAGTAATATTATTTTAAGTTCCCTAATTTTTCTTTCAATGTTGAGTTTGACAAAGTTTTTAGTAGGTTGGGTTCGCGACAGCGTAACCCAAAAAAGCCAGATATGGTGTTGGGTTTCATTCTTCAACCCAACCTACAATATCTACTAAAATAAATTAAGAGTAATCAAACATAACTAACTATGACCACAGCAACAGATATGGGAACTTTAATCGTCAGAAACCCTGAAGTTTGTGGAGGTCGTTCTCGGATAGAAGTTAGTAGAATAACTGTAAGTCACATTGTTATTGATTATAGAGCGGGCATGACACCAGAGGAAATACTTGAGGATAAGCACCATTTAAGCTTGGCAAAAATCTACGCGGCTTTAGCTTATTATTATGCTAATAAAGCAAAAATTGATGCTGACATTGAAGCTCATAATCGAGCTTGTGAAAAATTAGCTGTAGAATCTACGATAACCAATAACTAATGAGTCAAATTTATGGTTTTTGCCCCCTAACCCCTTCCTCGCGCGTTCCTTTGCTGAGGGAACCTCAGCAGGGTCGCTCGTCAATTCTGGGGGAACAGATTTCAATAATTTTTATGTCTTACTGTTGACAAATACCATGGCGGTATTTAGAGTGCTAAATTCATCTCAAAAATAAACTGATAAGTTAAAAAATGATGTATAGAATCTTGAGATTAATCGCTACAAAATATGCTCAAAAGATGATCAATTAATTAGAATTTTTAGGTAATTATCTTAAAACTGAATACCAAAAAATAAATTAAATAAAAATAATTTTGATAACTGATAACTGAACTAAATGTCTGTCCCTAAATTAGATTTAGCCCCCAAACTCAAACGACCTCTATCTTTATGGAATCCTTTGGATTACTTACGGTTGCTATATTGGGTATTTTATTTTCCTCAAGCTTTGCGCTGGTATGTAGATACTTTTGGAGGTGGTTATATTCCCGAAAAAGAAATGAGTGTGCGGAAAGGATTGCAAATATTGCGACAAAATGCTGTTCAACGTCGTTTATTATTACAAGGTTTACTATTAACCATCATTATTCCTTTTCTGTTATGCCAACTCATAGAATACTTGGATATTTATATTAGTTGGTTTGGTATGTTACTCGGCGTGGCAGGGGGCGTGGCAGGGGGCGTGGCATTCGGCGTGGCATTCGGCGTGGCATTCGGCGTGGCATTCGGCGTGGCAGGGGGCGTGGCATTCGGCGTGGCATTCGGCGTGGCATTCGGCGTGGCGTGTTTTATAGGAATAATTCGCCCTGATAATTGGTTAATTAGTGCCCCAGTAAATTTATTTTTAATTCAAAATAAAAGCTGCTTATTTCCCCGTATAACAGCATTACCTCTGATAAGATTGAATATGTATATCGAAAATTGGTTAGTCAAAGATTGGGAAACAGGTTTAGATAATCTTAATCAGCTTTTACAATATTCTCTACAGTTTATTCCTGTGGTTTCTGCGGTTAATAAGGTATTTGCTAAAACTCCTGAGGAACAACTTATTTATCGTTTAACTCAATTAGCTCAAAACCCTTATGATTGGAAGCTGGTAGGTTTTGCTTCAGCTTCCTTATCCGAAGCAATCAAATCTCAAAGCATAAGAGGGTTATTATTTTTTAGGTACATCAAGGAACCTTTGTCTCCTCCTTTGAGAGTTCCTTTGAGATTAGATACTCCATCTCATGCTGGTGCTGCTGGTTTTTGGTATCTCCACGAAAAACAACCTGATAAAGCAACAGAAGCTTTTGCTGTAGTGCGTTCGTTACTTTATGGAGAAGAAGTATTTATCCTTTCTCAAACTCTAACAAGATTTCAACAAGCAGAAGATATAAGGACAATTGCTAATCTAACCATTCCCAACTTCCCTACAGAAAATCTATTGCGCCCTACTACTTGGCAAGTTATGAATAGCCTACGAAGAGTAGTAGAAGATGTGAAACTAATTCAACAAAGTGCTTCTCGCAATACAAAATCTTTTGCTAATAATAGGGCTATTGGGGAACTAACAGCAGTTATCGATAACAAAGCTAATATTCCTGAAGCAGAAAGAGAATTAATCGTTGATATCGCGACAACTTGGAAACAATCCCTAGAAAGAATTAGCAAGGATATTGGTAGCGTTACTATTACTAAACCAGTCCGTAATCCTCACATTATTGGCGATCCCGTAACAGGAAGTTTATTTGTCGGCAGAGAAGATATCCTGCGGCAACTAGAAGAACTTTGGATTACAGGGAATCAATTACAATCCGTTGTTATCTATGGACATCGGCGCATGGGCAAAACTTCTATTTTGGTTAATGTGGCTAACTGTACTGGTGCAGAAATCAAAGTTATCTATGTCAACCTCCAGCTTTTAGGTGCAGTTTCCCAGGGAGTAGCCGAAGTATTGATGGCAATTAGTGATGAAATTGCTACTGCTTTTAAGATTGAGTCTCCCGATGATGATGCTTTCTTGAAACTGCCCCAACGTACCTTTGAACGTTACCTCAAACAAGTAATAGCAGATATGCCCTATCGAGGTTTAATTATTGCCCTCGATGAATTTGAAACCATCGAAGAATTAATTCAACAAGGACAAATCGATCCAGGTTTTATGGGTTTCCTGCGAGCTTTAGTGCAAATGAGTCCCAAAATTGCCTTTGCCTTTGCTGGTTTACACACCTTACAAGAAATGACAGCAGATTATTTCCAACCTTTTTTTGCCAGCGTCATTCCCATTCGCGTTAGTTTCCTCAACGCTGGCGCAACCAAAACCATTCTCGCCAATCCCAGTTCCACTATTCCAGAAGAAAATCAAAACATCTTTCTAAATCGCAATATTAATCATCAAAATTCTCCTGATAATGAACTAGAAGAAGAATTTCTCCTCGACTATACAGGAGAAGCTTTAGATCTCATCTATTCCCTAACATCAGGGCAACCCTATCTAGTGCAACTTATCGGCTTTCAACTAGTCCGCAATTACAATGACCAAGTATTTGAACAAGGAGCTTCCCGCGATAACACTTTTACAGTCGAAGATGTCAACAAAGTAGTAAATGAAACCCTATTCCAACAAGGACGTTACTATTTCGAAGGAGTTTGGGGACAAGCAGGTCAAGATGTTATTGGTCAACAAGATATCATTACTGCCTTAGCTCCCCATCCTCAAGGATTAACCATTGAAGAACTTGTTAAAACTACAGAATTAGATGATAAGACCTTAACCGCAGCAATAGAAATTCTCGAACGTCATGATGTCATCAAAGAAAGTAATGGCAAATATCGCATTATTGTAGAACTGTTTCGCAGATGGGCTTTGACGGTTAGCAGTTAGCAGGAATTTCTTGAAATATCTTAAGCCTAACATCTTTAATAATCGCCCTAATCGCGAAACCAAGATTAATCAAAAATCTCACTTAAATCTAAAATAAATCCAGGTAAGACACTTCTCCTGATAAGGTTTGGAGATTATCTAAAATCTCTACTTTTTGTCCAACTCTATATATTTCTATGGCTTAACCTATGACTCGACTAGACATAACTCAAGCAAAATCCAATTTGTCTCAACTTCTTGATTTAGCTATTAAAGGAGAAGAAATTGTGATTACTCAAGATGACAAACCAGTAGCCAAAATTTCACCCATCAAAAGACCATTAAAGAGAGGAACTGCTAAAGGAAAAGTTTGGATGAGTGATGATTTCGATGAACCTCTGGAAGATTTTAAGGAATATATGGAATGAAATTACTGCTCGATACTCATACATTCCTTTGGTTTGTTAATGATAATCCTCGGTTAAGTGCGTATCTAAAAGATCTGATTGAAGATGAGGACAACTCTATTTATTTAAGCTTTGCTAGTCTTTGGGAAATGTCTATTAAATATAACTTAGGGAAACTAAAATTTGATACATCTTATGAAAAATTTGTTGAGGAAGAAATAATTCAAAGTAGCATCAAGTTGATTAACATTAAATTAGAGCATTTGAATATTTATTCCACTCTTCCGCTACATCATAAAGATCCCTTTGACCGCCTCATTATTGCTCAATCTATAGTAGAAGAAGTCCCGATTATAACTGTTGATATAGCCTTTGAAAAATATCCTATAAATATTATCAATTAAGGTCTTGATCTTAACTGCGATCGCCATAATCGCGAAACCAAGATTACTCAAAAATCTCACTTAAATCTAAAATAAATCCAGGTAAGACATCTTCTCCCGATAGGTTTTGAGGATTATTTAAAATCTCTACCTTTTGTCCAACTCGATATATTTCTACTGTTTTGGCTGATGGCTCGATTAACCAACCAAGTTTGACGCCATTCTCTAAATATTCTGCCATTTTCGCCTGTAAATCCTCATATCTTTGACTTTTAAGATCGCTAAGACTAACCAACTCGATAACAAAATCAGGAGTAATGGGAGGAAAGCCATCTTGTTGTGCTTGAGTCAGTTGATTCCAACGTTCTAATCTAATCCAGCTAACATCGGGGCTTCTTCTAGCACCATTAGGTAAGACAAAGATTGTAGAAGAATCAAAAGCTTGTCCGAGTTTTGTTTGACGATTCCAAATGCCAAAATCGATATATAGATTAAAGTTTTTTCTTCCTGCTGTTCCCCCAGTGGGACTCATGACAATTAATTCTCCATCTTTAGTTAACTCCATGCGTGCTAGCTGTTCGGCAAATGCTAGTTGGTCAAACTGTTCGGTCGTTACTTTAAATCCTTTAGGAATAGCAATAGTTTCCATGTTTTATCGCTCGAATCTCTATTAATTATTATAAATCTGGTAATTCTATTGGCTTATTTAAGTTTATTAGCGATCGCCAAAAATCGTTTCAGATTCAATAATTAAGATTTTTATTAGCAATTAGGAATTATTTTTGGGCAATATAAATTGAGAATCTTAGAAAATTGAGTTCAATCATTTACTCCCGATACCGTATTGATCGCTGGTTATGAAAATTCTAGATAGTCAACAAGTCAGCGGTACTCCGCCGTAAAAGCGATGCGACCCCGGTCGGGCTTCCCGACCTAGGGAACGCGCATCAAGACAAGACGGAGCCTGCGCTGACCGCATTCCGCGGTCAATTATTGCAA
Source organism: Xenococcus sp. MO_188.B8 (assembly GCA_030065615.1). Taxonomy (GTDB): domain Bacteria; phylum Cyanobacteriota; class Cyanobacteriia; order Cyanobacteriales; family Xenococcaceae; genus Xenococcus. The sequence continues at coordinate 6,044 of JASJDR010000077.1, forward strand.
CCTTATTCGTCAGACAGAAGACAAAACAGAACATCTCCCAGGTGTGCTCCACGAGAAGCTACTTTATACAAAAAAATCCTTTTTTCCGCAGAAGCAACAAGAGCAAGCATTAGAATATTGTCGAGTAAAGTTTCTCGCTTCAAAAGGAAAAATCTCATATCTCTTGGTTAATGATCCTACCGGCTTTACTGTCTGGATTGAAGATAAAACTGTAGAGATACTAACTGATCAAAAAAATAATGATATTGTTCAGACGATTAATTTAGAGGAATTAGTCACTAAAATGCGCAATATTGGGGGCTTAATAATTAAGAATCGTCGCTATAATTTAAAAATTTATAATCAGTGCTTTGTCGGGAGTGAAGCTGTAACCTGGATGCAAGAAAAACTCAATATATCGAGAGAACAAGCAGTTGATATTGGACGAAGATTAGTCAAGGAACAATGGATACATCATGTTGTCGATCAACAAGATTTTGAAGACGGATATTTTTTCTATCGTTTTTATTGGGATGAAAAATGATAGCTAATGGAAGAATGGAAGCGGCTCAATAGTTCCGAGTAGATAATTATTTTGGTTGTCAATTGGTCAATGATCATTAATGATTAATTTTATTGCTCCCATTGCTTCTAATTCCCCATGACTAATCACCTTGCCGAAACTCGCAGCCTTTATCTACAAAAACATGCTGAAAACCCGATAAATTGGTGGTATTGGTGTGATAAAGCTCTAAATATTGCCCAAGAAGAAAATAAGCCAATTTTTCTCTCGATTGGTTACTCTAGCTGCCACTGGTGCACAGTTATGGAAGGAGAAGCTTTTTCCGATAATGCGATCGCGGATTATCTTAACACGAATTTTGTTCCCATTAAGGTAGATCGCGAAGAGCGCCCCGATATTGATAGCATTTATATGCAAGCTCTCCAGATTATGATAGGTCAAGGCGGTTGGCCCCTCAATATTTTTCTGACTCCTGGAGATTTAGTACCCTTTTATGGGGGAACTTATTTTCCTGTAACGCCTCGTTATAATCGTCCTGGTTTTCTCGATATTTTAAAGGCAGTTAGACGTTTTTATGATGTGGAAACCGAAAAACTAGAAGGCTTTAAAGCAGAAATTTTACTTAATTTACAACGTAGCACTAGTTTACCGACCACGGAAGATGCTTTAACTTCAGAACTATTGCATCAAGGGATAGAGACCAATACAGCAGTGCTGTCGACTGGTGATCCTGGTCGTCCTAGTTTTCCCATGATTCCCTATGCTAATGCCGCTTTACAAGGTAGTAGACTTCCCTTTGCTAATCGTTATGATGCTGATAAATTATGTCTGCAAAGAGGGCAGGATTTAGTTCTCGGAGGAATTTGCGATCATGTAGCGGGGGGCTTTCATCGTTATACCGTCGATCATACTTGGACTGTGCCTCATTTCGAGAAAATGCTCTACGATAATGGGCAAATTCTAGAATATCTGGCTAATCTTTGGAGTTGTCAAAGAAAGTTACCTGCTATTGCTAGAGCGATCGCTGGTACTGTAAACTGGCTACAAAGGGAAATGCTAGCTCCCCAGGGTTATTTCTATGCTTCCCAAGATGCGGATAATTTTGCTACTGCCGATGCTGCCGAACCAGAGGAGGGCTTATTTTATATTTGGAGTTATAGCGAATTAGAAACTCTCTTGTCTCCCGAAGAATTAGCCGAATTACAAGCTGAGTTTACCGTTACTCCCCAAGGTAATTTTGAAGGTAGCAATGTTTTACAAAGATTCAACGACGAAGAATTATCTCCAAGTTTAGAAAAAACTCTCCAGAAATTATTTGCGATTCGCTACGGTGACAACCAAGCCGTAACCGATTCCTTTCCCGTTGCCAAAAATAACCAAGAAGCAAAAACCAAACCTTGGAAAGGTCGGATTCCTCCAGTAACCGACACTAAAATGATTACAGCTTGGAATAGTTTAATTATTTCTGGTTTAACTAGGGCATACAGCGTCTTAGGCACAACTGAATACCAACAACTAGCAGCCAATGCGGCTAACTTTATTTTGCAACAGCAATGGCTTGAGGGGAGATTGCATCGTTTAAATTATGATGGACAAGCTACAGTTTTAGCTCAATCAGAAGACTATGCTTTATTCATTAAAGCCTTATTAGACTTGCATCAAAGCAGTCCTACAAATACTAAATGGTTAGAATCTGCGATCGCTCTGCAAGCAGAATTCGATCAGCTTCTCTGGAGTGAAACCAGCGGAGGTTACTATAACAACGCCCAAGATGCGGGAGATAATTTATTAATTCAAGAAAGATCCTATATCGATAATGCTACTCCTGCTGCCAATGGCGTAGCCATCACCAATTTAGTCCGCCTCTTCCTACTGACCGATAACTTAGCATATCGCGATCGCGCAGAGCAAGGATTACAGGCTTTTGCCAGTATTATGAAATCATCTCCCCAAGCTTGTCCTAGTTTATTTGTCGCCTTAGATTGGTTGCTACACGGGACAGTAGTTAAAACAAGCGTAGAAAATTTTGTCAATTTAATCTCTGATTATTTGCCCACAACAGTTTACCGTATCGTTACCGAATTACCACCAGACGCGATCGGTTTAGTCTGCCATGGTTTATCCTGTCTGGAACCAGCAGAGAATTTATCAAAATTACACTCACAGATTAGACAAATTGCCGAGTAAGGATTTCCTCTTAATCAGTCAAATGACCGATGTCTTCATTAGAGGGAAAACTTTACTATAGTTTTAGATACTTCTCGAACAGTCCCAGGATTGAGCCGGCAAACTAGGCATAGATCCTGGTTTTATTATTTATGCTCAAAGAAATAGGTAATAGTGAACAGTAAATTTTTTAATTAAGGGTTTACTGTCAAACTCGCGCTTGGTCTGACCGCTAGATGAGTAAAACTCATCGGGGTTGCTCGTCAATTCTTAATTTTAAATTTTTTAAAAGTTGTTCCCTTTGATTAATCAAATAAATACTAACTAAAGTTAAACAAACGCCCACAGATTGGAGAGGAGTTAACACTTCTGCCAAAATTAGATTCCCAAACAATAAAGCAAAAACAGGAGTCAGAAAAGTCAAAGAACTTAGACTAGTAAGATTTCCCGAAGATGCGAGATAGAAAAATATGCCATACGCGATCGCACTACCAAAAACAGTAGCATAACTCAAGGCTAACCAACCAGACAAATCAATATTTATCCATTGTGCTGACTCTTGCCACCAAGAAATAGCGAATAAAGGAATTCCTCCCAAAATCATATGCCAACCTGTGGCTACAATCGGATCACTATGAAGAGTCACATAACGAATTAAGACCGTTCCTACTGCCATCGAAAGAGCAGCTAACAACATCAAAAACTCTCCACGATCCAAAAAACCTAGCCAATCAAAACTCAGAACTGTCCAATCTCCTTGAAAAATACCATAAATCAGGCGATCGGAGAATCCAATTAAACTGATGCCCAAAATACCTATAATTAAACCCAGCCAGCCAAAAAAACCAATGATTTCGCCAAACAACCAGCTAGATAATAAAGCAACAGCCAAAGGTTGAGAATCAATCATCACCGAACCCAACCCAGCACTAGTTCTCACTAAACCTGCTGCTAAAAAGCCTTGAAACATCGCTCCATCAATTAAGGCAAATAAACCAATCCACAACCAAGATTTCCAGGTCTGCGGTTGGGGACGTTTTAAAATAGCTGCTGCAGCTAAAACTAAAAAACCTGCGGGGACTAGTCTGAAACCTGCGAGAAAAAAAGGAGTTGTCTGGGTAATAACTCCTTTCATTGCAACCATCGCAGTTCCCCAAAGAAAAAAAGGAGCAATAAACAGTATTGCTGTCCCGAGAGAAATAGATTTTTTGGAGCTGAGTTCCATGTATTCGGAATTTAAAAAAAGTTTTATTAACCTAAATTTTAATCAATTTTGTACTTTTGTTAATCCCGAAAATCAATCGCCGCCGATTTTTCCGCTCCTCATACGTGACTTTTCCCGACGCTAACGCAAGCGTATAGCGCGCGCTTCACTACCTCACGATAGTGCTTTCCTAGTTACTTCCATTACTGGTTTTGCACCCACTATCTAGGCATAAGAAACAAGTTTCTCATACCCCCGACGCTCTGATTGCATAGGCAGTTTCCTTTCCGCACAGTCCATGCGTACAATGTTTAGTTTTAATCCAGAAAATTTATTTTTTCTCTTGGTGCGCGTTCCTTGGCTGCTTACAAAGCAGCAGGGTCGCACCGCTCATTTACGGGGTTGGTTTGGCAGTCTGGTAGCTGTTCAGGGAGACTTACCCGTCATGACCGCAGAGTCACGGCACTAGTTTTTTACTACGGGCGAACCCGTCTTGAAATTCATTATACGACATTTATTATTCTTGCCCTGTAAAGATTTGTCGTGAATTTGTAGCCAAAGACCTTGGGTCGGCTTTCATCCCGACTCCTATCCTGCGTATAACGAGCGGGGCTTCCCGCCGACAAAGCTAAACAGAAAACTGTGAAGTGGCGGTATTGTATCGGCAGTCACTAACAACTAATAACCTAAATGCGAGTATTAGCGGGAATAAATCATGTTTAATTGGTTGAATTGGTTGAATTGCCAAGATTGTAGTTTTGACTACTTTGTCGCTAACTGGCTAGGAGTAGAACAAGAAAGTCTGCTAGCCGAATGTAGCTATCAAAATTTTAACAAGGAGGAATAATCATGGCTAAAGTAGAAATTTACACTTAGACAACCTGTCCTTTCTGTCGTCGAGCCAAGCAACTGTTAGATAGAAAACAGATTGAATATCTCGAATATTTCATTGATGGTGATTAACAAGCCAGAGATGCAATGGTCAAAAGAGGTTCCGATGGTAAACGTTCTGTTCCCCAAATATTCATCAACAATATTCATGTTGGCGGTAGCGATGCTCTTGATCAACTAGAAGCAACAGGAAAACTCAATAGTTTACTTGCTCAAGCACAATTAGTTAATTGCTAATTGGTCATTAATTTAACCGTTAATTTATTAGGAATTTGGGAAAAACTCAAAGGAGGTAATGCAATGAAACTTACCAAACAGAATTTACAACCAGCTACAGAAAAAATTTACGATACCATTGTCATTGGTGGTGGTGCTGGAGGACTGTCTGCTGGAATTTATCTGCAACGTTACTTACTCAATACTTTAATTATTGATAAAGGAAAAGCTCGCTCTTTTTGGATGACCGAATTACATAATTATTTGGGCTTACCTCCCGATACTCCTGGTCGTTCCGTTCTGAGACAGGGTAAAGAACATTATCTTTCTCTCGGTGGAGATTTACTCGATGCTTTTGTCGAAGATGTTGTTGATGAAGGGGAAAATTTTGCGGTAAGAGTTAAAGTTGGTCGCAACAATAGTGAATATCATACTTTCCGCGCTAAATACATCATTGCTGCTAGCGGCATTATCGACTATTTGCCCATGCTCGAAAATATGCGAAATGTCTATGATTACGCTGGTCATAACCTTCATGTTTGTTTGATTTGTGATGGTTATGAAATGGCAGATAAAAAGGTCGGAGTATTTGCTAGTAGTGCAGGCAATGCAGAAGTCGTGTTTCCTTTAGGTTGGTTTACTTCCGATATTACTCTGTTTACTCAGGGCTTGTTTGAGGTTCCTGATGATTTACGCAGCAGAATCGAAGAATATGGTTATCAGATCGTGGAAACTCCTATCGAGCAATTTTTAGGAGAAAACCATCAAATGAGCGGTGTGGAACTAAAAGATGGTCAAGTAGTAGAGCTGGAAACTGGCTTGATTTCCATGGGGTCAAAATACCATGCTACCTATTTAGACAAATTTGATTTGGAGAAAAAGGGTGGCAACTTAGTGACAGATAAGATGGCTCGAACATCTCATCCTCGGATCTTTGCTATTGGTGATTTAAAAGTCGGATTAAATCAGGTTGTAATTGCGGCTGCTGATGGGGCGCTTGCTGCTACTCAAATTTGGCGAGATATCCGTCGGACTACTCCTGCTAAAACTGCTGTTAAAAAAGTTGCTGTTTAGATTGATTATCTCGTTTACAATCAGAGTGAGCGTAGGTAAAGACGTATTGTACTCAATGAAGATTGGAGCACAATCGATAACAACTAATTAAGAAATTGATTGCAATTATCAAAGGCTCTTGTGAGATGCTGTAAACTTCCCTTAAATCAAAATGAAAACAGCTTTTTTGAGAAATTTAACCATGAAGTTCCGACCATCGCCTTTTGCGATCAATTTATTCTCTGTGCTGATTCTGGTTCTTTTATTTTCTTTAACGACATCTCGATTCGCGATCAGTAAGAATGAAAGAGCCAAAAACCTGGACGATAAAATTAGTCTTGCTACCACAAGAGGTTTGGAAATTGTCGCCGAGTTTGCTTTAGAAAATCCTCCAGGCAATATTGCTGTTACACCACAAGGAAGATTAATCATGAGTTTGCATCAGTTTTACGGTGCACCCCAGCGAATAGTGGAAATAACTGATAATGGCAAAGTTCTCCCTTTTCCGAATGAAGCTTGGAGTAGTAAACCCAATTTTCAAGGAGTAGGATTGCATACAGTAATAGGTTTGCGTTCTGATCAAAATGGCGTAGTTTGGATGCTCGATCGCAGTTTAGGAGAGGGACAGCCAGGAAAGATCGTTGCTTGGGACACCATAAATGACAAATTACACCGAGTCATTTATCTTCCTCAGCCAATGATTAAAGACGGCTCCTTTTTGAACGATCTAGCTGTAGATTTAGAACATAATGCCATCTATATTACCGATACAGCGAATGGTTATGATTCAGCTTTAATTGTGGTCGATCTTAATACAGGATTTGCGCGTCGGGTCTTAGAAGGAGATAAGTCCACACGTCCTGAAAATATTGAAATGGTAATAGATGAGCGTACTATTACTCTGGGGAATGAACCAGCAAAAATTGGTGTGAATCCCATTACCATCGATCCTGATAATCAATGGGTTTACTATGCACCCATGAGTGAGACATCTTTATATCGAATTGCCACCTCAGATTTATTAAATACGTTCCTTACACCCGATGAATTAGCCAGCAAAGTTCAAAGATATGGTGATAAACCTATTTGTGACGGAATTACTGTAGATGGTGCAGGGAATGTTTATATTACTTCGATTACCGATAATTCTCTTGGGGTTGTCGATTCGACTGGGGAGTACCGTACCCTTTATCAAGACGATAAATTATTGAAATGGACTGACGGGATGGCTTTTAGCTCAGATAATTTTATTTACGTTACAGTCAATCAACTACATAATTCTCCACCATTAAACAATGGGCAAAATACTGCTCAACCTCCTTTTTACTTAGTGAAATTTCCCGCTTTAGCATCAGGCAAAGTTGGTAGATAAATAGAATTTTGTTGATATTTTTAATTATTAGGAGATTAAACATCATGGTAGATCCAGGCTGGTCACGCACCGAATCACCTTTTCACGCTGGAGAACTAGCAATTCAAGCCCGACTGGGAATTCAAGAGCGTATGGATCGTCAAGGACGACGTATGATTCGCGAATATTTAACCGAACAACATCGCAAGTTTTTTGCCCAACTCGCTTATGTCATTGTCGGTACAGTAGATAAATCTGGTGCTCCTTGGGCTTCGATTCTTACTGGAAAACCAGGTTTTATCTCTACTCCTAATGATAAAACTTTAAAAATTCAAGCTACCCCTTTTGTCGGCGATCCGCTATCAAATAACCTCACTTTAGATGCAGATATTGGTTTACTAGGGATTGAATTACATACTCGTCGTCGTAATCGTTTGAATGGTATTGTCTCAGGAATTGATTATGATGGTTTTACTATTCAAGTAGGACAAAGTTTTGGTAATTGTCCAAAATATATTCAAACTCGAATGTTTGGATTTGTAGAACCTGATGGTAATCTATACCAACAAACCTCTGAAATTGAAATGTTCAGTAGTGAAGAAGGTAATTTAATTACTAATGCCGATACCTTTTTTATTGCTACAGCTTACCAAGACGAATCTGCGGGGATTGCCAAAGGAGTGGATGTGTCTCATCGCGGAGGCAAACCAGGTTTTGTCAGGGTTGATGGCGAGAAAACTCTAACTATTCCTGATTTTTCTGGTAATTGCCATTTTAATACCATTGGCAATATAGAAGTAAATCCCTGTACTGGCTTACTATTTATAGATTTTGTTAACGGAAACTTGCTGTATCTTACTGGCACGGCGGAAATCATTTGGGACAAAGCGGAAATTGCAATCTATGAGGGGGCAGAAGATTTAATTCGCTTTCATTTAGAACGGGGATATCTGATCAAAGCTGGTCTTCCGCTGCGTTGGTCAGAGCCAGAATTTTCTCCCTTACTAGAACGCACTGGTTCCTGGTAACTTGTCTACTAACCATAACTTAACCCTCAATAAAAAAGGTTGTAATAGTATAAATAAAATCACCTCAGCTTTAGCAGGAAGACCAATCGACTTGCTACTCCATAGTAAATTGGTAACTTATTGGACAGAAAAATGACTAAAATCGACTGAAGATCTAGCCTTAGCGATCGCTTATGTATCTGATATCGTCAATCCAATCGACTTGCCTTACCGACCAAATTTCTGACCTTGCTTTACATAGGCGAAGACTCATCACATTTTACATTCATATGCTCGGCTCCCCAATCTCTCATGGAAATCATAATTGGCTCCAGAGTACGACCATAATCTGTAAGCGAATATTCTACGCGCGGGGGTACTTCGGCATATACTTTTCGCGAGACAATTTTATCTTTTTCCAATTCCCGTAGTTGATTAGTAAGCATGCGCTGCGTAATACCCTCAATTTTTTTCTTCAATTGACCGAAGCGCAAGACATCATTTTGCAAGAGATTAAAAATAATCACGGGTTTCCAGCGTCCACCAATCACAGATAAAGTAGCTTCAACAGAGCATCCATAGGGTTGATCGCAATTGTTTTTCTGCTTCATAATTCTCTAAAACTCCCAATAGTTACTTTTTAGTAACTACATAACAAAAATGTGCGTACTTGTTATTATTTGTATTTTTATTATATTTGGAATGATAGAACTCATAAAAAAAGAGATAGATATGACGTACGAAAACTACACTACATTCAAGGCGACAAAAGATGGCGCAATTCTAACCGTTACTTTTGATTACCCACCTGTGAATGTTCAAGGCATTCCCATGTTGGACGATCTAAATCGTTTGGCGGAAACCCTAGAAGGCGATCACGCAGTGGCTGCCTCGGCAGATCGCAGTATTAAGGTTGTGGTCTTTCAGTCAGCACACCCAGAAATTTTTGTGGCTCATGCGGATACTAATTTTCTTAAAGATATGTCTACAACAGCAGTTTCCCTCGAAGAGGTGGAACTACTTTATTTACAGGAGACCTTAGAGCGTATTAGCAAACTACCCCAGGCGACTATCGCCAAAATCGAAGGCTTTGCCAGGGGTGGCGGTCATGAATTTGCCCTGGCTTGCGATATGCGTTTTGCTGCTCGGGGTAAAGCAAAATTTATGCAGATGGAAGTTGGCATGGGCATCCTACCTTGTGGTGGTGGCGCATCGCGGATGGCGCGTCAAGTGGGTTTGGGCAGGGCATTGGAAATTATTTTAGGTGCGCGCGATTTTGATGCCGATGAGGCAGAAGCCTATGGCACGATTAATAAGGCTCTAGATGCCGATAAGATTGGTTCTTATGTTGACGAACTAGCAAAAAGGATCGCCCATTTCCCTGCTGATTCCATTAATGCTTGTAAGCAGGCTGTCTATGCATCAATCGACAAACCAATTGACGCAGCTCTAAAAGAAGAAGCTTACTGGCTCTATCAAGCAACTAGTAAAACACCTGCTATTAAGCGTTTCCAATTTGCTGATGACCAAGGCTTTCAAAACGATATGGAAAACCAGCGTAACTGGGAACAAGGGCTAATTGGTATTCAGGAAATTCAATAATCAACTTCCTGTTTGAGTTTGAAAATGGGAAAATCATCAAAATCCGGGAGTATATGGACACAATTCACACTAAGAAAGATTTTGAGCTAATAAATAAAGGGTACAACAGTGTTTTTAAACCCAACCAGTTGAGCATTGGCATTGTAGTTCCGATTGAAAATTATGCTGTAAACCCTGTACCAACTATGAAGCATCATTTAGCAAGGGTACAGCTAATCGAGCGATTGGGATTTAAAGCGTTGTGGCTGAGAGATGTTCCTTTTAACGTGCCGACCTTTGGAGATGCAGGGCAAACCTTCGATCCCTTTACCTACCTTGGTTATCTAGCTGGTCAGACAACAGATATTGCCCTGGGAGTTGCCAGTATTGCTTTACCCCTGCATCATCCAGTTCATGTCGCTAAATCTGCTGCCACAGTAGACCAATTGTCTGGAGGTAGATTGATTTTAGGGGTGGCATCAGGCGATCGATACGAAGAGTATCCTGCGATGGGAATAAATTATGAAAATCGAGGAGAATTGTTTCGCGAAGCATTTGCCTATATTCGTAAAGCACAAGAAAATTTTCCTGTTTTACAATCCAATAACTACGGAAATTTAACAGGACAGATTGATCTGCTACCTAAGCCTATTGCCCATAAAATTCCCTTACTAATTACGGGAAGCAGTCGGCAAACTTTGTCCTGGAATGCAGAAAACGCAGATGGTTGGATGTACTATCCACAAGATCTATCTCGACAGCAAACTACGATCGCAAAGTGGCGCGATCTGATTGCCCAAACCCAAACTCATAACAAGCCATTCATGCAACCTTTGTACTTAGTATTACAAAAAGATGATGACTTTAGACCTCTCCCAATACACCTAGGTTTGAGAATTGGGGTCAATTATTTGATTGACTATTTACATCACATAGAAGAGATAGGGGTAAATCATATTGCCTTAAATCTTCGGTTTAATTCCAGGGATATGGATCGTACCTTGGAGTATCTTGCTGAAAAATTATTACCCCATTTTCACCAAAGCCCAATCAAGCAAAAAGTATCATGAAAAAAATCGTACTAATCACTGGAAGTACCGATGGCATAGGGAAGCTTACGGGAACAAAACTTGCTCAACAAGGGCATGAAGTTTATTTGCATGGCAGAAACCCAGACAAGCTGGCTACAGTAATTTCAGAAATCAAAGAACAAACCAAAAATGAAAATGTTAAAGGATTTGTAGCCGATTTTTCAGATTTAGATGCTGTCAAACAGATGGCTCATCAAATCAAACGAGAGTTATCAAAAATTGACGTACTGATTAATAATGCAGGAGTTTATAACAGTAGCAAAAGTCAGAATGACGATGGCTTAGATATGCGGTTTGTCGTCAATTACTTAGCTCCTTTTTTATTGACCAATGAGTTAATTCCTCTCCTCAAAAAAGGAGAAAACTCTCGTATTATAAATCTCAGTTCGGCTGCTCAATCTCCTATAGATTATGAAGTACTAATTGGCAAGACAAAGCGATCTGAAAGTGAAACCTACGCCCAGAGTAAATTAGCTTTAACTATGTGGAGTTTTTATTTAGCTAAAACACTACCAGATATAAATGCGATCGCTGTCAATCCAGGTTCTTTACTCAATACAAACATGGTCAAAGAAGCTTTCGGAAATTATTGGTCGTCTGCCGATAAAGGGGCTAATATTTTGTACGAATTGGCAGTTTCAGACGAATATCAAGATGCTAGTGGCAAGTATTTTGATAACGACAAAGGAACTTTTGCCGAAGCACATCCAGATGTCTACAACGCAACGAAAATTAATAAACTCATCACTACAACGGTAGAAATTTTAGCTAATTAAGCGCTGTTTTTTATCATCTACTGTATCGATTAGTTTGGGTATGAGAAAAAAATAATAGCAATAGCAAAATTCACCGAAATGAATAACATAAGGATATTTCTATCACTGGTACTTACAATTCTCGTAATCGTTTGGAGTAGCGTGCAGGTCTCATCCCAAAACATCAAGCCAACATCTGAGGTCGTCTTGACATCCGAAGTTGAATGGTCTCCGCTCAACCCTGCCCGCGGCGACGCAAGCCCGAAGGCTGGTGCTCTTTGGGGTGACCGTACTGGCTCTGGGGCATCAGGCTTTCTCGTTAAGTTTGAGAAAGGTTTCTCGTCACCACCTCATATTCACAATATCACCTACCGAGGAGTGGTCATCAGTGGTCTCATTCATAATGACGATCCCAATGCCGAGGATATGTGGATGCCAGTGAGTTCTTTCTGGACGCAGCCAGCAGGAGAAGCTCACATTACTGCTGCTGAGGGGAAAGCTAATGTAGCATACATTGAGATTGAGGAAGGACCATATCTCGTTCTTCCTACAGAGGAAGCGTTTGATAATGGAGAAAGACCAATTAACTTGGACGCATCGAACGTTATTTGGCTGGATGCATCAAACATTACCTGGATCGATCTCCCCCGAATGCCCACCTCTGATGATGAACCAAAGATAGCTTTTCTTTGGGGGAAACCGCAGGATGGAGAGTTGAACGGAACTCTCCTTAAGCTGCCTGCTGGGTTTACTGGAAAGATACGCAGCTACGGCTCAATCTTCCGCGCTGTAGTAATCCAGGGTCAACCACAATACCAGATATTGGGCGAGACAGAGATCAAGACCTTAGAGCCAGGCAGTTATTTCAGCTCAAAGAGAGAATCTGTGCATCAAGTCTCGTCTCAAGCAAGAGAGGAGAGCATCATCTATGTACGCACGGATGGCAAGTTCGACATCATTCCAGCGCAGCCTAAGAAGTAACCGCGCTCGATCCTAATAAGCTAATAATATTTAAAATTTGGAGGTAAAATCCATGAAAGCAGTAGGTTTAACTCAATATTTACCAATTAACAACGAAAATAGTCTGTTAGATGTTGAAATCCCTAAACCCACAGCCAAAGGCAAAGATTTACTGGTACAGGTAAAGGCTATTTCTGTTAACCCAGTAGATACTAAAGTCCGTGCACCGAAAGATCAGGTTGAATCTGAACCCCGTATTCTTGGTTGGGATGCAGCGGGTGTGGTAATAGAAGTTGGTGAAGAGGTAACAGATTTTCAGGCTGGAGACGAAGTTTATTATGCAGGAGATATTACTCGTCCTGGTTGCAACAGCGAATTTCAGTTAATAGATGCCAGAATTGTCGGTCGCAAACCCCAGAACTTAGATTTTGCTAATGCAGCAGCTTTGCCTCTTACTGGGATTACGGCTTGGGAAGCTCTGTTTGAAAGACTGAATATTGATAAAAAAGGAGCAAATGCAGGCAAATCAATTTTAATTATCAATGGCGCAGGAGGAGTGGGTTCTATTGCCATTCAACTAGCGAAAAAGCTAGCCAAACTTGATGTTATCGCTACGGCTTCTCGTCCAGAAACGATCGCCTGGTGTGAAAAACTTGGAGCGGATAAAATTGTCAATCATCGAAATAATCTGGCGGATGAGATTAATAAAATTGGTTATCAAAATGTCGATTACATTCTTTGCTTAAACGACACCGATGGACACTGGCAAGCTATGACTAAAGCAATTAAACCCCAAGGCAAGATATGTTCCATTGTCGAAAATGAACAACCGCTAGACATGGAAATTTTAAAAAGTAAGAGTGCTAGTTTTGTGTGGGAATTTATGTTTACTCGCTCGATGTATCAAACAGAAGATATGGCAGAGCAAAGTAATTTACTCAATGAGTTGAGTCAAGCGATCGAAGATGGGATAATTATTACAACTTGCAATGATGTAGTCAAACCTATTAACGCGAAGAACCTACGGGATGTTCATCAACGTCTAGAAAAGGGTAGAACTATTGGCAAAATTGTTCTAGCCGAATGGAGTTAATCTTTAATAGCAGTTTAATATTGCTACATTTGTAGTTGATATGCATCAATCATGACTCGATCAAAGTGCTGGTAAAGTTGAATATGGCCTAAAAAATCGGTAGATATCAACTTGAGGAAAAAACATTTAGGAGAAAAAATATGGGGCTTCTTATTGATGGCGTTTGGCATGACCAATGGTATGACACAAAAAGCACTAAGGGTCGATTTGTTCGTCAAGCTTCTCAGTTTCGTAACTGGGTAACTTCTGATGGGAGACCTGGTTCAACTGGAAACGGTGGCTTTAAAGCAGAACCTGGACGCTATCATCTCTATGTTTCCTATGCCTGTCCTTGGGCTCACCGCACCTTAATCTTTAGAGTCCTCAAAGGATTAGAACAAATGATATCAGTATCAGTTGTTCACTGGTATATGGGCGAACAAGGTTGGACTTTTGAGCCTGGGGAAGGGGTGATTCAAGATCCATTGTTCAATGCTAAGTATCTGCATCAAATTTATACTAAAGCTGATCCTAACTACACTGGTCGAGTCACAGTGCCAGTTCTCTGGGATAAAGATAACCAAACGATTGTTAATAATGAATCTTCAGAAATCATTCGCATGTTTAACAGCGCCTTTGACCCTATTGGTGCTAAGCCTGGAGACTACTATCCTGAAGCCTTAAGAGCAGAAATTGACGCTCTTAATGATCGTATTTACACAACTGTCAATAACGGGGTTTATAAATGTGGATTTGCCACAACACAAGTAGCTTACGAAGAAGCCTTGACCCCTTTATTTGATACTCTCGATTGGCTCGAACAAAGACTCTCAAGTCAATGCTACCTTACAGGAGAGCAGATTACGGAGGCAGATTGGCGACTGTTTACTACCTTGGTTCGATTTGATGCTGTATATGTAGGACATTTTAAATGCAACATTCGTCGCATCGTTGACTATCCTCATCTCTGGAGATATATTCAAGATCTTTATCAAACTCCAGGAATTGCGGATACTGTCAATTTTTCCCATATCAAAAAGCATTATTACCAAAGCCACAAAACGATTAATCCCACAGGAATTGTGCCAATTGGCCCAGAAATTGATTTCATGGCATCTCAAAAATGAATAGGTAATTAGGCAGAATTAATTTCATAATCTGAGAGCAAGATCTAACAATTTTTGCCAAGAATTAAGAATACAGCAGTAAGATAGGAAGTTGATACTTTCTTAAGATTTTTGTTGTATCCTATTAATAGTAAAACGATAAAAGTGTTGGCAAAGTTAGTTATGGCTGAACAATTCAAAAAGAATCAGTCTGCGCCCCGCGCTTGCGCAGCTCCGGGATGGGGGCTAAAGAGTGATTGATGAATTTGTTTTTCAACATAGGACTAAACCAGAAATAGCAAAACAAGTTAAATCTTACAAAATTGACATATCATGAATGTTGAATAAAAGTTCTAGAAATCGCACCAGAAAGAGCAGAGTTTTGAAGAGTTAAGCAGATGAAAAGAGGAAAGTTAATCGCTTTTTTTAAAGATCATGGGGCACAAATTCGAGGTTATGGCGTAAAATCTCTGGCTTTATTTGGTTCGGTAGCGAGGGATGAAGCAACGGTTAAAAGTGATGTGGATTTATTAGTAGAATTTGAGGGAAAGGTGAC
Organism: Xenococcus sp. MO_188.B8; assembly: GCA_030065615.1. Classification (GTDB taxonomy): domain Bacteria; phylum Cyanobacteriota; class Cyanobacteriia; order Cyanobacteriales; family Xenococcaceae; genus Xenococcus. The sequence continues at coordinate 21,555 of JASJDR010000077.1, forward strand.
GTTTGACCGTTACATGGATTTAAAGTTTTTTTTAGAAGATAGCTTAGGATGTTCTGTTGATTTAGTTAGTAGGAAGATGTTGAAACCGCAAATTAGGGATATCGTTGAAAGAGAGGCGATCTATGTCTCGTAGTCTCAGACTGTATTTTGAGGATATTTTGAGCAGTTGTAATAAGGTTTTGCGTTATACGAAGGGTCTGAACTACGAGCAATTTATTGGTGATGATTTGAGATTTGATGCAGTGTTGCGAAATTTACAAATTATTGGTGAGGCAATCAAACAAGTACCGATGGAAACTAGAAGTCGTTATCCTACGGTAGAGTGGCGCAAGATAGCAGGTTTGAGAGATATTCTAGCCCATGCTTATTTCAGTCTGGAAAATGAAACTATTTGGGACATTGTCGAAAATAAAGTTCCTCTCCTTCGAGAGCAAATTGAGGTTATTTTTAAACAATAATTTAGCGATCGCTCGTGATTGTGAGGATTTAGGGATATGATACCAAATCCGCATCTCAAAACCCCTTTTTCTTTGTTCCTGATAAAATCATTCTGTCCTCTGTCTTGTCTAATTTTTAAGTGGGGTATCTAAATCGGATTTGGTATGAGCTGATCGGAAAAACGACTAAGTCGAGCTCGCCGCAGTGGCTCAACGCATGGTGCAAAGACATAATCAGATAAAAACTAATGCTTTTGCTAACTGACAGGCGATCGCGTTTTGGTTCTAACTAAACTAAGAAGTAATAAGCCTAATTGGTTCTCTTCCAAAGAAACTTTCTTTCAGATTCTTTAATCGGCACATCGTTAATACTAGCTTCCCGTCTCTTCATTAAGCCATTTTCAGCAAATTCCCAATTTTCGTTGCCATAGGCACGATACCAGAAGCCTCCATCATCGTGCCATTCATATTCAAAACAAACTGAAATACGATTATCCATAAAACTCCAAAGTCTTTTTTTGAGGCAATAATCTAACTCTTTATTCCATTTCCGTCGGAGAAAAGCAATAATTTCTTCCCTACCATTAATAAATTCAGCACGATTGCGCCATTGAGAATCGACGGTGTAAGCTAGAGCAACTTTTTCAGGATTGCGAGTATTCCAGGCATCTTCGGCTGCTTGGACTTTAGCGGTTGCGGTTTCAAGGGTAAATGGAGGTAGAGGTGGCTTAGTTTCCATAGATTTTAATAGTAAAAGATGAATTTTAAATACGACAGGCTTGAAAATCCTGGCGTAATTTTTCTGCATTAAGATTACGACCGATAAATACTAATTCGTTCTTACGAGCTTCCTCTGTTTTCCAAGGGCGATCTGGTTTCCCATCAAAAATCATATGCACTCCTTGAAATACAAAGCGATTATCTTCTTGAGCGATATTGAGAATCCCTTTCATGCGGAAAATATTTGGGCCTTGAGTTTGTAATAATTCCGTCAACCATTTGTTTAATTTTTCGAGATCGACGGCACCTGATTCAACAATGGCAAAGGAAAAAACCGATTCATCATGTTCGTGGGTATCTTCACCTAAAAATTCTGGATCAATTTCTAAAGCGCGATCGAGATCAAAAGCCCGAACCCCTAAGACTGCATCCATTGCGATCTCAGCATTTTGAGTGGGATAGATTTTTACCATGCCATTCATGGCGCGAATTTTTTGTTCTAATTCTGCAAGCTGCCGAGGTTCTACGAGATCGGTTTTATTGAGCAAAATTACATTGGCAAAAGCGATTTGTTCTTGAGCTTCGTCACTATGCCAATGGGACCAAATATGTTTGGCATCGACTACGGTAACTACCGCATCTAAATTCATCTGCGTTTGAATTTCCTCATCGACAAAGAAAGTTTGAATTACCGGGGCAGGATCGGCAAGCCCTGTAGTTTCTATGACTAGATGGTCGAACTTATCTCGCCGACGCATCAAATTACCGATAATTCTAATTAAATCTCCTCTAACGGTACAGCAGATACAACCGTTGTTCATTTCAAATATTTCTTCATCGGCATCGATTACTAATTGATTATCAATGCCAACTTCTCCAAATTCATTAACGATTACAGCTACTTTTTTACCATGTTCGTAAGTCAGAATACGATTGAGTAAAGTTGTTTTTCCTGCTCCTAGATAGCCAGTGAGAACAGTAACAGGAACAGCTTTATTTTCTAAATTTGCAATCATAATTTTGATTTTTACTAGTTACTAATTATTAGTTAAGCTCTAGTTGATAAGTCGGTAAGTTGTTTGATATTTGTTTCCGTGATTTGAGATGTAGGTTTATGAATTTTGTATTTTTTTTTGAGGATTAGCTATCACAGCAATCACAGTTTCTAGAGGAGGACAATCAGGTTTTTAACATTGTAGTTGATTTATATAAATAGATATTTCTGGATCTATTGATAACTGTTGATAAGCCCAAAATTTAATCCTTTTAAGCTTTTTTAGATCGACTTTAGTAGTAGATTTTGTAAATAGATTCATAATAATTTAGTTTTGCATCAATCAAGTTTAAAAATAGCTAATTATTTATTTTCAACTGCTGCTAAATCCTTTGCCAGCAAGAGCATCTTGCCAAATAGTTAATTCTCCATCTTGTGCTCCTGCTGCTAGATATTTACCTGTGGGATGCCAAGCTAAACAAGAAAATCCACTATTTCCTTGAAGAGTTTGCATCAAGTTTTTTCCTTGTTGCCAAATTTGGATTTGGCCATCATCCCCAGCGGAAGCCAAAAGGGATGAATTAGGAGAAAATGCGATCGCCTGAACGATTTTTTGATGTTGTAATATATGAGATTGCCAATTGTTTGACTGATGCTCGAACTGCCAAATAGTTATTCCTTCTTGACAGGAAGCAGCAAGTAAGGGTCTACTTTCTTGATAAGACCAAGTTACTTGACTGACTTTGCCGGGAAAACCTTGCATTAACCAGGGAGGAGGATTATCCCAATGAAGCAAAGAAATTGTGCGATCTAAATTCCCGGAAGCTAAATATTTCCCATCAGATGACCAAGCACAATCAAGACTAGCACCAGGAACTTCTAATTGATAAGGCTCTTGCCCCCAGTCGCTTTTATCCCAAACTTTTACCCCACCATGTCCACTAGCAGCTAATAAATCTCCTTGGGGATTCCAAGCTAAACTAAACACGGAAGAAGCTTTAAAGTTAAGGCTAATCGAGATTTTTTGGGTATTAGCATCCCAGATTTTGATTTTACGATTAACCACAAAAGCTAAGAGATTGCTTTGAGGATTCCAGGCGAGGGAATCAATCCAAGCTGCGCCAACATCGAGAGTAGCAATTAATTCAAAATTCTGAGAATGTTCAGCTAATCGCCAAATCTGAATCTTCCCTTCTTGTCCTCCTATTGCTAACCATTGTCCATCAGCAGAAAAACCAACACAGTCCCAAGAATAATTACTCTCTAGTTGCAGAAAATCAATATACTCCTTTTGCCATAAAGCTAGTTCTCCCCCAGCAGAAATGATCGCTAAGCGATCGCCAAGAGATGACCAAGCTAAACCTCTGATGTATTCATCAAAGCCTCGTTTATCCAATAATGTAAAAAGTCTGTTAGTAATAATGATCTTCTGCTTAAATGTTTAACGCTAAATTTTCAACCGGTAATTGCTGAAGAAAGGAAAACTAAGCCAGTTGTTGCGATCGCTAAACCAGCAAAGCGTGTGAGATATTTAAAGGTCATAGATTTGTATATCTTGCTAGCAACAAAATATATTCTCAGAGATATTGCCAGTTGAATTACGGTAAAACCAATTAAGTAGGCGACTAAAGGGGTGGGTTTAGCTCCAAAAATGCCTTCTCCATAAGCATGACCATGAAATATCCCAGCTAATGCTGCCAATCCAGAGATCAACAGTGTATAGCTCAGGGCTAACTTTCGGTTTTGTCGAATCACCAGCAAAACACCAAACAGCACTACCGATGCAGCAATAATTATTTCCGGAATGGGTAAATCGATCGCCTGTAAATGAATTCCCGTGCCTATTCCTGTGGCGATCACAAAAGCGATCGGAATTACGATGCCTCTGACAATGCCTGCTGCCAGTAAACTAATAGCAATTACAAAAGCTAGATGATCGAAACCAATAATCGGATGACCAAAACCTGACATCATGCCTTCAAAACAATTAGCAGGCAGTTTTCCGCCAAGGGGATGATGGGCTAAGGCTGGAGTAGCAAAAAGTAATAACATTCCTAAAGTGGTGATAATTCCAACTTGTTTTGACCGGGGAACACCGCTTTTACGGCGGTGTAACGGTGACCATTGATGATTTAATTGCAAGTATATTTTTTGCCAATAACTTTGTTGATTAGACATATTTATGATCTGTAACTTTCAATAATTCTGAAAGCCCTAAACCCCCTCTCCAATCTTTTTCTAACAGGAGAGAACTTGTCTGCTACTATCTTTGAGAGGAGATTTAGAGAGGTTGGGACTTATTTCTCTTTCTTGAAAACTATTACCACTTCTTGTAAGGTAAGAACTTACCACACATAACAATCTGAACGCGATCGCCTTTAGGATCGGGGACTTTTTCTACTTCAATCGAGAAGTCAATCGCACTCATAATCCCATCCCCAAATTTTTCATGAATTACAGCTTTGACGGGCATGCCATATACCTGCATAATTTCATAGAAACGGTAAATCAGAGGATCGGTAGGAATTTGCGGATCGAGAGAACCTTTGAGTGGGGGAACAGTTAAAGGCTCAGCCATTGATTCAGGTAAGCCCAAAGCTGTAACAATTTTGATGGCTTCGTCTAGATCAGCGCTAGCTTGACGATAGATCACTGATGCAATCCAGGTTTCGTCTCGCCCAACGGCTTTTTCTAAATCTTCAAAAGTGATTCCTTTGGCTTTTTTTTCTGCTAATAATTTTTCGGTGATTGCGGAAATTACCATAATTGATTTCTCCTTATTTTTTTTTCAAATATTTTGTAGAGGCGAAGAGCCCTTCGCCCCTAAGGTTTGATTCTGGCGGCTTCAACTGCTCGGGTTTCTCGATATAAATGAGCTTCCATTTCTTGTTTCAATTCCAGATAGGCAGGATGATGTTCGACCTTAGTGCGATCGCGTGGACGGGGAAAAGGAACTTCTAATACCTCATCAATCCTGGCTGCGGGGCCTTTAGTCATCATGACAATGCGATCGGATAACAGTAAGGCTTCATCGATGCTGTGGGTAATCATAATCGCAGTTTTACGCTGCTGTTCCCAAATACGCTCGATTTCTTCTTGTAAAAAGCCCCGGGTTAGGGCATCTAAAGCGCCAAAGGGTTCATCCATCAGCAAAATTTGGGGATTGATAGCTAAAGCTCTAGCAATTCCCACTCTTTGACGCATTCCTCCTGATAGTTCGTGGGGACGTTTCTTTTCCGCCCCGGTTAGACCAACTAATTGGATATTTTCTTTGACGATCCGCTGTTGCTGCTGCACCGATATTTTAGGATAGACAGTTTCGACTGCAAATTTGATGTTATCTTCCACTGTCATCCAAGGCATTAGGGCATAGCTTTGAAAGACCATACCGCGATCGGGCCCTGGTTTATTTACGATTTGTCCATTGATTTTGACCTCCCCACTGGTAGCAGAACTCAAGCCAGCAATAATATTTAAAAGGGTAGATTTCCCACAACCGGAAGGGCCAATAATTGAGACAAAGGTATTATGTTCAATGTCTAGATTAATATCCTCGATCGCGATAAAGTCAGAGGAAGCTTGCCCAGTAATTTTATTGAGCCAGCCACTTCTACCAGGAAAAATCTTGGAGACATGGCGTAAAGAGATTTGAACCTCGTCGGCATTATCTATGGTCACTGAAGAATTTTGGGCTGAGAATGAACTATTCATGATGATTGTTTGCCGAAAGACACTAGTTTTTCTAGATAGGCAAAGATTTGGTCAAGGATAATGCCCACAATGCCAATAATGAAGATGGCAACCAGAATATTGGGAATATAGAGGTTATTCCATTCGTTCCAAATAAAGTAGCCTAAACCTGTCCCTAAAAGCATTTCTGCTGCCACAATCACCAACCAAGAAATTCCCATGCTGATTCTTAACCCAGAAATAATATTTGGTAAGGCAGCGGGAATAATTACCTTAAAGATAGTTCGCCATCTTGATGCGCCCAGGGTTTTGGATACATCGAGATAATCGGGGTCAACATTGGCAACTCCAAAGGCAGTATTCGTCAAGGTTGGCCAAATACTAGCAATGGTAATAATGAAAATGCCTGTCATTTCCGAGTCTCGGAACAGATATAGTCCTAAGGGTAACCAGGCAAGAGGAGATACGGGCTTGAGAAGTTGAAAATAGGGGTTAAAAGCTTTAAAAGCGATTTTAGAAATACCGACCAAGATGCCTAATGGTACAGCAATTAAGGATGCTAAGCTATAGCCGATCGCGACTCTTCTCAAGCTAATCAGCAGATTCCAACCAATGCCCAAATCGTTTGGACCATTGTCATAGAAAGGATGAGTCACCCAATACCACAGTTCTTTGATGGTTAAAGATGCGGTGGGCATTCCTTTGGCAAACAGCTTCATTCTTGCTCCCATTTCCCAAAACAATAGAAATATTCCTAATGAGAGGAGAAATAGCAGCAACGCCTTGACATTTTCATTGTCAAGAAGCTTGCTTTGTTGGCTATTGTTAATTAGTTTTTCTTGAACTACTGTCATTTATTTTGAATTAAGCTATAAACTGATAACTGTTGTACGGGCGAATGGGTGAGCGAAATTTACGGTGGCAAAAATTAGTTTTCGCGTTGTTTAAGTCATAGGTATTTACCCATTACTTATTACTCATTACTCAAAACGTTTTTATTTTTTAATTCTCACACCTGTTTTCGTTCACTTCGGGCGAATGGCCTCGCCCCTACTTTAAACGCCGTATTTTTTGATTTGTTCATCAATATATTCCTCAGGTTTATCAGGGTTAAAAGTATCGAATTCTAAAGTTTCAGTACGATAAATGTCAGTAGGTGGAGTTTGTCCTAATTCTTCGGCTAATTCTCTGGCTAAATCAGTTAAAAAGATTTCTTGACCCACTTCATCGTACTGCTCAGCCGAGATCGCCTGTTTAACTTTACTGTCACCTTGTAAGTCCCACCGCACTAACTGGGAAGAAATCCAATTAGCAAAGCTTTGCCAGGGATAAGGATCAAAATCAATCCGATCGGGAATGGCTTGAGTATTACCCAAACCATCGTCGAAATTGCCAGTTAATACTGCTTCGACAACTTCTACTGGCTGATTGAGAAAGGCCCGTTCGGAAATAGCTTTAGCAATTTCAGGACGATTGGCAGGAATGCTCGCATAGCCAGCAGCTTCAATAATTGCTTTGTTTAAAGCCCTAAAAGTATTGGGATTCTCTTCGATCCAGGCATCACTAGCAGCAAAAGCACAGCAAGGATGTCCTTCCCATAGCTCCTTAGTCAATTTATGAATAAAGCCAGCATCTTCATAAACTGCCCTCTGGTTAAAGGGATCGGGCATGAGATAAGCATCAATGTCTCCTGCCACCAACTGAGCAATACTATCCGGTGGTGGGACAGGACGAATTTTGACATCTTTATCGGGATCGATACCGCCAGTGGCTAAGTAATAACGTACTAGGAGATTGTGCATGGAATAGGGGAAAGGAACCCCAATAGTAAAGCCTTTGAAGTCGGCAGGCCCTTTAACTTTACCTTTATACTTATTAGCAACGGTAATGGCCTGTCCATTGATATTTTCAATACTGGCTAGCTTAACGCCAAAAGAAGTTGAACCTAGTCCTAAAGTCATGGCAATCGGCATCGGTGCCAGCATATGATAGGCATCTAATTCACCTGCGATCGCCGAATCCCGAACTGCCCCCCAACTAGGCATTTTTACTACCTTGGCATTAAAACCATATTTAGAATAAAACCCTAAAGGTTCAGACATAATAATTGGCGTAGCACAGGTAATCGGAATAAAGCCAATTTTTAAATCTTTTTTTTCTAAATTATCGACACTCGGAGGCACATCAGGGGTGTCTACTGCGGGCTCTTGAGTCTGTTGTCTAGGAGCACAATTAGCCAAAGTTACTAGAGCTGCCCCTACTGCTAAATTTTTCAGAAAACGACGGCGACTAAACTGGCTGTAATGCACCACATCGCCGAAAAACTCTCCTGCTTTGGGGCCAAAAGCAGCAGCGAAAGCATTTTCGATTCCTCCAGCTTGCTTGGCTAGTTCTAATACAAGTCGTTCTCGCTTAGGATCACCCTTGCCAGCTACTTTCAATAGTAATTCTTTCCGTAACTCAGCTGTGTTAACTGCATTGGCGATCTTAAAAGTATCTGGCTTATAAATCCCCATTTTGGTTAGATCTTCGATCATATCAACCGGGTCTTGGGGCATATCCTCCGCCATAAACTTCCAGTGGTCGGCAGTCATATGAAAACCACCACAGATTATGCACAATAAATCTAACTCCCTCAGTTCCCCTCTCTGAGATTCGAGATTACCCCATTTATCTGTAGTGTTTTTTATTGAGGAAATTACCATAAATCACACAAATATATTTATTGAGCTACATTAAAGCTAAAGCCCCTAAGAATTTTGTAGTTAATAATACGTAATCACCAATAAAAACCAACTATCTCATTAATTATTGTTAAGCTGAAAAGTCTCATATTTTCTCTGGCTCGATATCCAAAAGGTTTTATAAACAGTAAGGAGTTTTACTATGGCAGCATCCCAAACTAAAAATGAGGCCTTAATCGATTTTCCAATCCATACTATTGACAGTGCGCCTGAAGCCTCGAAATCTTTATTACAGGGCAAACGGGAGCGAGAAAGCCAACCTCATTTATGGGTTGGACGGGGCGTTTAAACTTCGGAGGTTTCCTCCGAAGACAGCCCCTCATGAATCATCCTAAAGGATTTCCTAAAGGATACCGCTGCCCTAAAGGACTAGCTTCGCGTCGCGCATAAGCTTCGCGTCCGACGCGAGCACAACTCGCGCGTTCCTTAGGTGAGACCCTTCGGGTAGAGCTGCGCAAGTGAAAATCACCAGGGTCGCTCGTCTTTTAAGTGCCGTCAATCTATTGTAAGATATTTGTAAGTTTTCTAATAAAGTTGAGGTAGGGGGTTCTAAAATCGAGTATTTTAGGTAAAACTTCAAGCAGCACTTGAAAATGTAGCTTTCTTAGTTTAAGTGGAAAACAGCAACTCGCTAGCGGTAAAATGCAGGTTTGGCATAACTCGCGCGTTCCTTCTCTTGGTGCGCATTCCCTTGCGGATTAAAAATTCCGCGGGTTCGCACCGCTAGATGAGGAAACCTTATCCGAAGGTGTATCCTTTAGGGCATCAGGGTCGCTCGTCTAGGAAGCCTAAAGGAAGAAAACCACTTCTGGTTGTTTGGAGCAATCCAACTAGGCAGGGTGCTGTCTGGGGTGAGAGATAGAATTAGACGGTGGGTTTCCCCGCATCTATCGCCAGTATTGCCGAATCC
>JASJDR010000302.1 GCA_030065615.1 Xenococcus sp. MO_188.B8
CCTGACGAGAGATATTTGAGGGAGTATCATTTTTGGTGACAGTTAACAGATAGCGATCATTAATAATAATGATTGGCAGTTTATTTCGAGTTTCAATTGTAATTTGTGGCTTTTCTTCTGATTCGACTACTTCTCTCAACTGTGAATTAATCCAGTCAGCACGAAATTTTGCTGGAAATAAATCATAACCAACTATTTCAAAAAGTTCTCGCCCATCAATTGCTATTATCTCTCTAGAATTAGCTTGAGCTAAAACGGGTGTGAGCAATAAACTAAACCAAAGAACAATAACTAAGATTAATTTAGTTGACATATTCCTCTTAGTTGGCATATTCTTATCCCTTCGCAAGCTCAGGAAGGGAATACTCAATTCAAACAGCGATCGCAATTGTTAATTGTCTTACATCATATAGTTCATCCGATGCCCCAACCTTTCAAATATGGTGATTGAACCAGCTTAGATTCTTACTCAAATGATTAAGACTCCAGCTTTCTTCGTCATGAATATTTAGAGCTGCGTTTCTATCTCTATCATTTTAATTGTTACATGATATGCAACTTAGTTGTTACAAAATAGACAAAGCCATTTAAGAATCTTCAAAGGTAGTCGAGCTCATTTATATCGATAAGAGGAAGAATTTTATCCCGCAGTGTTTTACGCTCGTTGTGGGAAATTGAGTTTTTCTAGGACTTCCATGTGCCGTGAAAACTGGGGGGAATAGTGCTAGGTAAAGCGAGACGACAAAGAGGTTTTTCGTCTAAGCGATCGCTGTGATAAATTCTGACTTCACTACTATGAGTATTGCCATCATAAACAACAGTAATTAACCATCCTCTTTCTAGATTATCAGGTTGGGAGACATAGATAGGTTCGCTAGGATAGATATTTTTTCCCATATCAGCAAGGGTTAAATTTCCTGTATGGCGATCAAAACAGGCGATCGCGTTGAACAATTCTTGTTCTGGGATCACGCCTTCGCCATGAGTAGAAAAATAGCTATAACGCCAAGGTTTTGCTACTTGATGCGGTGCCACAACAGGTAATTCACAATGACGATCTAGTAAGGGATTGCTTGCAGTAACTTGACCTGTTTGGGGATTAATTTTCATTGACCATAATCTTCCTTGCGCAGCAGTTTCAGTCTTTCCTATGGCAACTTCTTTGAAATATTGATTAGTGGCAAAATCAGCATAGCGAATAAACTCGATCGCAATCTCTCCATCTTGATCGACATAGCCATTAGTAAAATGCCATTGATACCAAGGTTCAGTGGTTGTTCGGCTGACTACTGATAGGGTATCGCGATCGCAAATTAGAATTTGAGTACCCAATTGAGGTTGCCATTCTGTCGCATCACTCACAGATTTTGTCCCCATAAGCAGAGAGATGACATTGACTCTGACTGGAGAAATTAAAAAGACCAAATACTTTTGAGTTAAGACAAAATCGTGAATTAAAGGACATCCCGATAATTTGATTGAGTTTTGCTGGATAATTTTTCCGGTTTTATGACATCTATATACATGAAGGGTGACTTGTTTTCCTAATGTTACTCCAAAATTATAAATCTCTCCTGTATCAGGATCTATTTTAGGATGAGCAGAAAAAGAAGCCTGAAGAGTATCAGATAAATTATCAATTCCTTTGGTTTCTAGGCTATGTAAATCCAAAGCATGAGGTTTGCCCCCTTCCCAAAGAGCCAACAAGCGATCGTCCAAAGATAGAACAGAAGTATTAGCACTATTTTTTGTCCCTTTGAGCCAATTATTCCAAAATCCTCCTGGTGCCCTCATCCCATAGTTAGCATACAAATAACGCCCTGCTGCTGTTTCTGCTTGATAGCCTTCGGTTTGTACATAGCGATACACTGCTGTTGCTTGTCCCTTCGCAAAATGAACAGCCAGAATTGCACCATCGCCATCAAACCAATGTCCAACTGTTTGCCCTCCTCTTTCTAATCTTGCAGGACCATTGCGATATAAAGTACCTGTTAGCTGAGGTGGAATAGAACCGGAAAGAACGAATAAAGGAGTGAGAGGAAATTCTGTTGCAGGGGTCGTTACAACTTTCGACCAAGCAGGATTGTTACTGGTTATCATGACTTTAATATTTACTTGATTATCTAACAAATTTGTTGCTCAATAGTCAACTACCTTGATTCTGGTAGACGAGTGCTCTACTTACCGTAGATTTCGCTTGTAGTCTTCTTTAATAGCAGCATTTTCTATCTGGTTACGAAAGAGATCGAGCATGGCAATAACTTCTCTGTGTAACTCAATATACTCTTCTTTATCAAATATTGAATATTCACCATGTGCAATTTCATTTCTTGTTTTTAAAAGCTTAGTATCTATTAATACCGATTTTGTAGAATAGGGTGAAAAGTCAATTCCCAGAGTATGAGTGATTTCTTTAAAAATTTCAGATGAGAGATTTGATGCAGTGGAAATTGCATCTTTTGGGAGAGAACATCTTTGATTTAATTCCTCCAAAAAAAAATCACAAACAGGTATATATAATGAAGGCTTATTGGTCTCTTTCGCTTCTTTGAGCTTTTCTTTCATCGCCAGAGCCAAAAAATTACTAGCCAGCTCTCCGTAACAAAGTTTTTGCATTCTGACGTATTCTAGATAGGAGATTGCTGCTAATTTAACAAAACCTTCCCAATGAGCATAGAGAAGACATACTCCACTCCGAATTAAGGCATTATGTTTGGCAGAAGAAAATTTTTTAGTTTCTACCAAGGATTGAACTTCTGAAAGCTCTTTTTTTCGCCAAGCAAGATCGTTAGATAGCCTATCGCTTAATTGTTCAGCAGTTCTAAGCTTCATTAGAGAGAAAATACCTTTCTACCAAGAGGAATAAGATAAGGTAAACGTCTTGCAGCATTTACTCCTGCCCCCGACCATTTTTGATAAGTTGAATCTGACCAAATGCTTTTGATGCGATCGGATAGTTGTTCTGTCGGAGGTAGATTTTTGTAATGGAATCCAATTCCTAACGCTATTACTTCATAAGCTGATAGTAAAAATCCTCCAAGAAATCTATTTTTGTCTGGTTTGTATCTTCTAAAGCTATCATCAACTAAAGTTTCATTAAGTGTATCAAATGTTTGTGTAAATGCTTCTTTTATATGGCTATAATCCAATTCTTTATTAAGAGCCATTTCACGCATTCCATCTGTCAGGAAAACGCTAACATCTCTACCCAACTTTTCAAGACTTTTCTCATCTTGATCAAAGAGAAGAATAAAACGTAATACTAATTCCATATCATATTGCTCTTCATAAAGCCGATCACTCAGAGCAATACAACTTCTGAATGATTCATGATTGGCAAGTGACCGCATTAATTCATATAAATCTTTATTCAACATTAAAAGAATACAATTTCTGACTTCTTGAGGGGTAGCAATTGCTCCTCCTGTATTAAGTCGCTGAAATAGTTCGTATTTAACCATTTCATCACTTTCTTTTTCCACAATATTGACTGCAATTTTTGCTCGCTTAATCAATAAACGTTGTGTTTGAGTAAAAGAATTATCTTTATCGTTTGGATCATCCCACTTTTTTCCCTCTAAAGAAGGCAAGTAGGTGGTTTTTTGCAAAGCTACGGTCGATTTATTTTGTTCTCGATTTTCTGTTTTTAAAATACCCACGAATTCATATATCGTTGATAATCTCTGAACACCATCAACAACATCCCAAACACCATCATCTCTTTGACTAACAAAAATGGGGGGAATTGGTATTCCTAAAAGAATTGACTCGATGAAAGTTGATTTTTGATGATCTGACCAACGAAAAAACCTTTGAAAATCTGGATGAATATCAATTTCTTCATTCTGGTAAAGGCTAATCCACTCACCAATAGACATTGAATATCCATCTGTCCGAATTTCTTGCCTGGTTTTGTCAATCTCTTCTTGCAGGGGCATGATTTAAAATTTTCTCAATATTATTTGTATAACTGCTTTGACCTGATAGTGATACTTAGCTATTCTATCGTTAACCAAAAAAAGTATAGCTGACAATTTAGAAGAGCGATCGCTTTTTTGCGCTCAAGTTAATCTAATACTGAATGATGAACAGTCAGTAGATCGAACAATCATTGTCTTTAATAAATGCGTTGCTTCGCACTCGCGTAGCGAGACCAGCCAATACACTCCGCACCAAAACCCCAAACCCCCCAAAGGCGCACCATGCCAAGCACCATCATCTAGAAATCTGAGTATGAGGTAGTTGGTAGTCTGTCATATACTTAAGTTACTGATCGAGAAACGATTAGGATGACAGTTAAAATCCTATATCAATCCAAATATTTCTGAGAGATTTAATATGGCGCCGATTACCTTAAATCTTCAACCAACTATCGAATTAACTGATGAACAATTTGCTTTAATTTGCAGTACAAATCGCGATTTAAGATTAGAGCGCACTGCAACAGGAGAATTAGTTATTATGCCACCAACAGGAGGAGAAACAGGGAAGAGAAATTCTAGTATTAATGCCCAGTTATGGTTCTGGAATCAACAACATAAATTAGGAGAAGTTTTTGATTCTTCTACAGGTTTTAAATTGCCTAATGGTGCGACTCGTTCTCCTGATGCTGCTTGGATAAAAAAGGAAAGATGGGAAAGTTTAACCTCAGAACAGCAAAAAAAATTTATTCCTTTGTGTCCTGATTTTGTTGTCGAGCTTCGTTCTAATTCTGATAACTTATCGGATTTACAGCAAAAGATGAAAGAATATTTGGCTAATGGATTGGTTTTAGGTTGGTTAATCGATCCACAGAATAAAAAAGTAGAAGTTTATAAGTCCAATTGCTCAGTAGAAGTTATATCTAATCCTGTAAGTCTCTCTGGTGAGAATACATTGTCAGGATTTACTTTAAATTTAAAAGATATTTTTTAGTTGTCGCCAAGCACATTCAAGATGATTTGGGACTGGATTAGAAGGCTTAGGTAGAGTATTACTATTATTGCTTGAACGAATATTGGTTCTTGTATTAGCTTGGACAGCAGATTGAGAAGTTTGTCTTGGAGTTACGGGAACGAGTACTTTAGATACTTGATTGCTTTGAGCAAAATGTTCCAGCAGCAGTCGATGGATGAAGATGTAACCGCCCCCAACTTTTTGCAGGAAGATGCGATCGCTAGCGTAGTCGAGGAAACGAGCATAATTCCAACGTGAGTTCGACAAGATGAAGCCAATATTGCATGCGATCGCTAAAAAATAAATTGCGCTCAGCAAAGCCTGGCGCTTTGTGCGTCATGAGATGTCAAATAGAATTGAGGCTCTATCTTCTAGCTGACGAATCAGGGTTAAAAAACGGCAGGAGGAAGAGCCGATAAAGCTTTGGGTTCTAAATCTAAAGAAGGTTTATGAGGTAAATAAGTGTAAGCTGTTAACCCAGCGAGAAGATTCACCAGAAAATTCCAGACGCTTCTATGTCTTGAGTGTTCGATTTGAGAGATGTTTTTGAGTTGGTCATTAACAGTTTCAATTAATGTCTGGAGTCAAAACTCGCGCGTTCCTTGGCGGATTGAAAATCCGCAGGGTCGCTCGTCATTTCTGGTACTGGCTTGCGGTCATCGACATTTCCTGGAGTCAACTTGAAAGCCAGTAATTCACCTTTGTCATTGATAATCAAATGAAGTTTAAAACCGTAATGCCATCCCAGAGAATTCTTCCCCCACCCAGCAATATTTTTCAACACTTTATGAGAACGACTACGACAAGGGTGACAAACTTCTATGGGAGTTGAATCAATAAAACTGATACCGGTGACTTCTCCTCTCCGAGTTTGTAGGAAACAGCACCACAATATTAAACACGCCTGGCATCAGTTCTACAAAACGGTTATAGCTAACTAATTTAGGGAAGGCTGTTTTCCAGTGGGTAATTATTTTCCAACTGCATCACGCGATCGCGCAGCGCCAGCCTTCGGCTGACCACGGAGTGCCTCGCTTTGTCTGATAGCCTGTTCGCAAAATACTATCTCCCCTCACTAACTCGGTTTTCTCTTCACTGGGAGGATTAATCAGTTGTTGCAGTACTTTGTTTAAATTACGATTACCCACCACACCACGAGTCATGGGACATAACACCTGAACATCGGTGGCAGCATCAAAACCAGCTAACCTAATGTAATATTCGATTAGATCGCAGATAGTTTGTACACCATGTTCTGGTTCAGTCCCGCCATTATGCCAGAGACAATCAGAGATTGCCTTAATCGAAACTGGTTCTCATTGGGGAATCTGACCACGATTAATTTGATGGGCAGTAGTGATAATAGCACTTTCAGAAGCCTGACGGAAGACTTGAGTTAGACGAAAGACGTGGATTTTATTAGAAGTCATTAAATCCTTGATTGATTTCTGTTCCGCCCAAGTACGCTGAATCATCGCAATTCGTTTGGTGGCAATGCCAGTTACTTCACTCAGGCGATCAATGTGACCCTCGGTTCGCTTATTTTCCATATATAGTGTTTTAGATTTCGATTATATACTACATGTAGCGTAATAAATTTGAACTATACACTATAAGTGGATCTAAACAGAGATAAATACACCACCTATAGTGTTACCGAACCGAGGGATGTGATGCTCAATCACATCTAAAGTATCTAACCCAAAATGCTTAACAATACGTTTAGCTGTTACTGGTCCAACTCCCTTAATCAATCCACTACCTAAATATTTTTCGATTCCCGTCAGCGTAGCGGGTTTGGTCTCCTTATAGCTCACAACTTGAAACTGTGAGCCGTATTGGGGATGTTCCCGCCATTTGTAAAGTTTGCCCGGCTTGAATGTTGGCGAAACTGCTGACAACGGTGATTAGCTGATTAACATTTCCTGTGTTCAAGCGCGCTACAGTATAGCCCGACTCTTCAGAGTGAAAAGTAATTCTCTCAATAACACCTGTCAAAGATGATAGCAGCGCAGCAATGGTTGATAATGCCATGAAACAAAAGTTCTACTCTTTAGCTCAGTAGCCAGTTTATCAGTCATGATTAATTCTGCTTATAGATACTATATAAATTTTTTTGTCAATTATTGTTTACATTTCTTAAAATATTTGTTACATTTATTTACATAAGAAAAAAACAAACAACGGCATCGAAGAAATACATTATGCAAACTACTCAACTTGACAACGGAATTCTTAACAACTACGCAGTTGAGCCTAAAATATCCTACGCAGAGTATCCAGCAGTATATGAACAACGTCGTTATCTACAACAGGGCGCGATCGCTGCATTATTAGTTACAGCTACAATTTTTATTTCCTTTGCCGTGAGCTAATTGCTTGAGAAAACCTAAATTAAACAACAACTTTTAATTAATTAACTTTGAATCGAGGTATAGAAGATAACAATGTTTGCACCTATAGTGATTTTGGTTCGTAATAGTCTAGGTAAAACTAAGTTTAATCAGCTTCGTGGTAAGGCGATCGCTCTACATTCTAAAGTCATTACTAATGTTTGTAATCGTATTGGTATCGAAAGAACAACTAGACAAAACTTCATTAGAACTGCCCGCGACAACGGCAAAAAGTTAGGTCTACT
>JASJDR010000303.1 GCA_030065615.1 Xenococcus sp. MO_188.B8
AAGTTTTAGCTAGAAGTAATTGATTCTGGCATTACGATCGATTTCTAATCTGTATTCTCTACTAAAACGACAATTCTCTATTTATTAAAAACTAAAGAATTGTCGTTTTAGTAGAGAATACAGATTAGAAATCGATCGTAATGCCAGAATCAATTACTTCTAGCTAAAACTTTATTTGCAATTTCTCGTTATCTTTTTCGGTTTTAATTTTTTTAAATGAATTGATTGAAATTGAAAAAAATACAACTACATTATTAATACCAATTTCTGTTAATAACGCAATCGCGACTTTGAGCGAGAGCGTTTTTTATTTTATAGCCGAGATATATAAACAAAAATCCACCCGGGAGTGTTTTGGCAGCCTTAATAATAAATTGACTGGTAGTACCGAGAAATAATCGTTCTACGAAGGCTGCCAAAACATTCCACCCCTCCCGCGCCCAATCTCACGGAGTCAGCGCGAAGCGCAATTCTAGAAATAAGTTGTCACCCAGAATTAAAGTTCGAGATCTAACCCCTTAGATTTTTCTCGTTTAAGTTCTTCAAGTTTGCGCTGATGCTCAAGTTCTTTTTGGTTAAGGTACAATAGCTGACCCTGAAAAATCTTTAAATCTAATTGAGAGATTGCAGAACTTGAGACGATCTTATAGACGGAGTTATCGAATTTCGCTTCTATGAGCTTGCCGCGAGTTAAATCGCTGATAGTAAATGACATTTGGTTTCTATTGAATCTGAGGGTATATTGATTGCCCCTAACTTCCCAGATATTAGGTTCAACGACACATAGTTCTTGGAGAGGGGTTTGATTGTATATTGCTAGTCCCAAGTCGAGAAAATCTTTCCGATTATCGATGCTGTTATTTGGAGATGTTTCCTTAGAAGCTGATGAGGTTAGGTTGTTATCGCTTGGCGGCTGTTGTTCCTGTTTTTCAGTCGGTTTTTCAATAGGTTTTTTCTGTTTTTCGGATATCGCAGCTAACTTAGACTCAAATTTTTCGACAAGTCCGTAGTAACTCTCCGAAGATTTCTTGTTAGTTTGAGGGGTGAATTCCTGAAGCTCTCGATTATTTTGGTTACTGGCTAAATTAGTGTTTTGGGGCGGGGCGGTAGGTTCAGGATTATTGGCTAGATCGTTTGGTTGGGAGTAGCATTGTTCTCTGAGTTGTAAAATCTCCTCAAAAGATACTTTTTGTCCGGGGTTAGAATCGTTTGTATCCTTTTTGTTGGCTGAATTAGGGCGATTACTATCAAACCCATTTTTACCTTGGGGATGATTACCTAAAGACCTTTTTTTGCGACCAGAAATCATCCGAATTACTTCGGCTAAATCCTCAGATCTAGCTGAGGATTTATTAGGCTTTGTTTGTAAGTTTTCCGAATGCCGCTTTAATTCCTGTTGTTGTTTCTGGATTTTTTCCTTTTGCCTCTGCTTTTGTCGTTCAATTTCTCTAGTAATTTGCTGGGATTGAAGCTTTAATTGGGCTATTTCAAGGTTGACTATGGCTATACGCCTATGCTCGTCTCCTCTTGCCGTCCTTACTCCTCTCTTTTCTAGCGTGGAAGCAAAAGCACCCAAGTGA
This sequence comes from Xenococcus sp. MO_188.B8, assembly GCA_030065615.1. Taxonomy (GTDB): domain Bacteria; phylum Cyanobacteriota; class Cyanobacteriia; order Cyanobacteriales; family Xenococcaceae; genus Xenococcus. Next base: position 1,581 of record JASJDR010000303.1, read on the forward strand.
ATCTGGGGTATTCGTTCTAAACCCCTGTCTTTTAACGAACGGCAATCTACCCTCGCAGCTTCTCCTGCTGTTGCTAGGGCTTGATTAGTGTAGTCCTGCCATAATTGGCGTTCTATTTCTAGGCGATCGCCCTTAGCTCGTTTTTTCTTAAAGCCCGGATTCCAATCCCTTTCCTTTAACCCGAACCCCTGGCTACTTATAGTCCTCATTGTCAGCATTACGTGGAGATGGGGATTTGACGAATCTAAATCGTGGAATGCTAAATCCGCTATCATCCCCTTACTGACATAGTTTTCTTGAATAAATTTCTTTCCTAGGGAGATCTGCTCTGACCTGCTAAGTTCGTTAGGCAAAGCAACCATTATTTCTCTGGCCAGTTGACTATCCTTCCTTTTTTCGGCTTTTTCGACTTCGTTCCATAACGAGGCGCGATCTTTAACCCATGGGGGTACATTATCGGGAGCGAGTATTTCTAAATGATTGGCTGGGGGTATGTGTCTGTAGTCAAAAATCAAGCCAGTACGATCGTCCTTAATTAGATCTCTAGCCCGATAGGCAGCCGCAGATGTGGCACTTCTTCCTGCCGACCTTTTTATAATTTGGGATTTGAAATGGTAGATTGCCACAATTTTGACTATGGGGGTCAGAGCTAGAGATTGAGAATTATTACCACAAAAATATCAAATAAATTTATTAGAGTAACAGTTAAGCAAGTGTCATAATTGTTTGATTGTTCTAAATAAAATAATTAGCTAGAAAAAATGATAAAGAGGCTATTACAGCTCCATTTTTTAGTTAGGGGGGTTTGGGGCACAGCCCCAACGCACACCATCACACGGGGACAAATAGTCGCTAGCAGGAGGATTTTTATATCCGTGTGATGGTGTGTGTGCGCTTTCAGCCCTCCGGGCAAGAAAGATTAAGTTGTTTTAATGCTATCATAAATCTCTTATTACCCGAAGGGACTGTGTTTTAACCTCTTTTTCTCTTCAAAAATTGAGTTGATTAACATTATTTAACTATATTCATGTATTAATTTGCATTAATTTGCGCTTAAAGCCTTGGTTTGCTATTTTTTTTGCTTGTTTTATATTTCAAGCTCAAAATTTAAGGTCTAAAAATGCAAATTAATGTTAATTTATGAAAAGTTGCCTCGAGCGAGACTTATAAGGCAATTTTTGATTGACTAGAGATTCACTTAACTATTTAATTTAAAAAATATATAAGAGGAACTTATGGGTAATCGACTTTATTTATCATTTGATGCGGGCAGTTCATTAACGAAAATTATTTATGGATGGATTAAACAGTAAAAGTTGTGAGCGAGAGTTAGCCAGTCCGTTTTAACGGCTGGCAGTGGAGCGAAACAGGGGTTTTAACCCCAAGTATCCTATTTGCCTTTTTGGTTCTCAATATATCTTCTAACTGTCTCGGTCGAAGCATTACCAGTAGTTGAGACAAAATAACTGGGTGTCCATAGAGTCGGTAGCTTTTTAAGTTCAGGGAATTCTTTTCTTAGATAATGAGACGCTCTACCTTTAACTCTTTTAATAATTACAGAAGGGGCAAAAGTAGGATCGGTATTAAGAAATAGATGCACATGGTCAGGCATGATTTCCAGTGCTATCAATCTCCAATCGTTCTCCGTGCAAAGCTCAAAGATAATTTCTTGTAGGCGATGAGATATTTTACCAGTCAACACTTTCTTTCTACGCTTAGGGCAAAAGACAAAATGATAGTTAATAAGCGTTACAGAGTGGGGATTTCGTCTGTACTCATCGGGTTCTTTCTTCATATAATTTTAATCCATTTCTGTCTATATTAAATGTATAATCATAGTATTAAATATACAAGCCGGTCATATGTATGGTTGTCAGCAGCAGCTAATTCACACAGACGATGATACGAGTGCAGTGCTAGAGTTTATTTGCTCTGAAGCTAACAAATTAACTAACTGTGCCATTTATTATTGTCGTCAGATGTTTTTTAAGGCTCATAAGTATGTTTCTAGCTATCAACTTGATGAGCTAATGAAATCTAACTTGCACTTTAAAGCTTTACGTTCAGCAGTAGCTCAACAAGCTTGTCATAAAGTGGGAGAATCCTTTAAGTCTTATCGCAAGTTAGCTAAGTTATATCGTGAAGGAAATTTAGAAAATAAGCCCAAATTGCCCAAATATAGAAAAAAAGGAGGGTTGATAGCAGTTAGTTATCCCTCTAAATGGCTTAAATTGATTGATGGACAAATTAAATTTACTTTGGGAAAGCAAGTAAAAGTTTGGTTTGGTATTGAGCATTTTACTTTGCCCATGCCAAGCAATCTCGACTTTAAAGATATTAAAGAAATAAGAATACTTCCCCGAAATAGATGTTTTTATGCTGAATTTGTCTATAAGCAGAAAGAGATTAAGTCTCGCGTAAATAAATCTAATGCTTTAGGGATTGATCCAGGCTTGGGAAATCTTGTTACTTGTGTATCTACTACTGGTAAATCATTTATTATTGATGGCAAAAAGATTAAATCAATCAACCAGTTTTATAACAAAAAAGTGGCATCTCTTAAGAAGGGAAAGCCTCAAGCTTACTGGGATGATGAGCTAGCAGCATTGTCAGAAAAAAGAAATCGGCAATTTCGGGATATCCGCAATAAAATTGCTAGGTTTATAATCAACTGGTGCTTAGAAAATGACATTGGCACAATAGTATATGGCTGGAATCAAGGAATTAAAAATGGTTCTCGGATGTCCAAGAAAGTAAATCAAGAGTTTGTAACTATTCCTAGTGCAGCAATTAAGGACAGGGTAGAACAGTTGGCTACTCAATATGGAATTGAGTTCATAACTACCGAAGAGAGCTATACTTCAGTTTCAAGTTTTTTAGATAACGATCCGCTTCCAACCTATGGCGAAACACCCAAGCGGGAGCATAAGTTTTCTGGAAGAAGAGGGGCAAAAATAAAAGGTAAGCTCAATAATCTTGGTCGTGGTGGCTACTTAACAGCTCAAGGGTTAAAAATCAATAGCGATTGTAATGGTGCTGCTAACATTTTGCGTAAGCAAGTAACGACACAGCTTGAGAATATTTCTCTTGCCAAGGTCAATAGGGGTGTTTTGAGTCGCCCACATCGGTATGACGTATTCAGTGATATGAGTAAATTATATCGAAGAAGATGTGAAGAAGCGCGGATTTATCCCGCTTCGTAACCTCATTATTGAATCTACGCGGTTTTAACCCGTAGAGAATTCAAAGTTTATGAGTAGTCCTAGCTTATTAACCGAAATTAAAAACACTTCAATCGAACTATTTGCTGCGGCCAAACAATATCTCTTAGAAACCCAAGGAGCAAGTTTAATTAGGCAATTACAACAATTAATAAAATCTCTTGATTATGAAACTTATGTGCGATTCTTTTAAAGAAGTTTAATTGTTCAGAATATTTCTTAGGGTTACAATAACAACCATCCTAAATCAGTCTAATAATTAAGCTATTTTGCATGACTCAATTTAGAGCGCTCGCTAATTTAATTGGTAGTTATTCTCAAAACAATGATGGTCAAGGTATTTTCACCTTGACTGATGGCACCGAGATTGAAGCTAATTTTGGTCGGAATTTAAAGCCAAGATTCTTCCTTCAACCAGAAAGGTTGGAAGAAATCATCGGTGTTTCCATGGCTTGGAAGTTGTATCCGAAAACAGATAAGATGGGAAAATTATCATCAGTATTATTGAATGGGTATCATACTGAGATTTCCCAACATTGGAACCCTGAAAATTACGCAGTTGTTCGGGGCATCATTGTGCCAACAGAAAGTAGCAGCCAAACGATCGCCGTTGAAATTAGACCAGGCCGTCGCAACAATCGTCAAAGAAAACCAAAACCATTTCGCATTACAATTACAGGCGATCGTCTTCCCATAGTTGAAGCCAAACAATGGTGGTCTTTTAAACTAGATTTAGTAGATGGTTACTTGAGATATAATCAAGGTCGATGTCTTGGAAATCTCAACGCTTCAAGCACAATCTATGGGGACAATCAACAATCAAAGATTACTCGTCGTCAAATCGAACGACCGAAACTACGCAATGATGTCCTCGAACGCTCCGAAATAGAAGCTATTACCGATCTCTCCTCTGGCATTGTCAAAGATTCTTCAATTGTGCCCAGATTAGAATCATGCCAAAGTGATGCCAATAGCTTGACTGTTGCTGAAGAACAGGGACTTGAGCTATCCCTATCTACTAAAATTAATTTCAATTCTCCAATTTCTGAACCAGAATTTATTTCAGAGGCGATCTCGATAACCGGTCGTGTCCCTGAACTAACAATTAAATTTGATACTCGTCCCGAATTGCCAGAAACAGGGAAAAAAGTAACTCTCAACATCACTTCAGACAATGGTATAAAGTTTCGGGGGACTCTCAATCGTAAAACTCTTAAGAAACAAGTTGAGAAAATGGATAGTTTTGAGCAATGGGTAGGAGCTTTAAGCGGTAAAATGTCAGCAATTGATTCTGAGGGGGTTATTGAACTACTTAATGCCGGTCTAACTGTTTTTGAGAAAAAATTAAAGTCTACGGCTCAAAATAAGGAACAATCGATCGCTGAAGATAAAATTGCTAGTTAATTGTATTAGCAAGTAGCTTCTCAAAAAGTTGAAATGAATAACTGTATTTTAATGGTCAAAATAATCGAAAAACCACAGTTGCGTTATACAAAGGGATTTGAAGGAGAAGAAAATATCGCAGTAACCACTTTATTGGTAGAATTTGAGAACTTACAGCCCTCACAGCCAGCGATGAATTTAAAAGTTGTTGGTTGGCGAAATATGGCAGAAGAAATTAATTCAAAATACGGTAAAGGCGATTGTGCGATCGTTCAAGGTCGATTGCAAATGAATACGATCGAGCGTAACGGTATTAAAGAAAAAAAAGCCGAATTGATCGTTTCTAATATTTATCCACTAGCAGATTTTGAAATTAATTTTCAGCCTAGAAAATTCCAGGATTCTCTTAGTAATACCAATCAGGTAGAAGCTAGGGAATCACAGGATTCTTTTAATAATACCAATCAGGTAGAAGCTAGAGAATCAGAGGATTTTCTTAATAATACCAATCAGGTAGAGGCTAGAGAATCACAGGATTTTCTTAATAATACCAATCAGGTAAGAGAATTTAAAGATGATTATTTAAATGAAAGTTATCTCAAAGAAAAACCAGTTACTCCTAATAAAGAGAAGCCAATAAAATTGCCCGAAAAAAACCCTCTTACTCCAGAAGAACTAGATAATCTTCCTTTTTAACGATTATTTTTGAGATTTTCTCTGATATTAAATTAAATATTCAGCCAACCCTACTTATCATTCCATGAATTCTGAAAATAAATCAGTTTTAAAACTCTTGCCAGAAACAAGATTAGAAATATATCCATGTGCCATGTTCTTGGAAGAATTTACATTGTCTGAACTTGAGCTGGCAGTAAAAGAATATTTGAGTATTCATAATTTTAGTTGGATTTCTTATACTTATCCCAAACCAAAAGGAATAGCAAAGGATTTGGATTTTACACAGCAAGATTTTCCTGAAGATATGTCTGATGCGATGTCATTAGAGGCCTTTGCTAATTGGTTAGAAAATAAGCCGTTAACTGAAGAATCTGCCAGAACATTTTGTCAAACAGTTTGTTCGACGGCTATTGGTAGGTACGAGATCTATCGTTATTCAAAACAAACTTTTGAGCTAATAGAAGATACTTTTGAGAGTGCGCTCGCAATCGAGTACGCTTTATATCCCCAGTGTGGCAAATTGAAATCATAATTGTCATAATTTCGGCCGCTCGCTTGCGAGCGAACCATTGCGAACGCCTCCGGCGCGCGGGAGCCGCGATCGTTCTTCAGCATCTCAAGATCTCTGAAACTGAAAAGTGTTCACCTCCATTATCCAATTGCTATTGGATGCTCGTTACAGTTTTTTCCCTTTCCAGAGAGACCATATCGTGAGGAAAACGAGGAGTCCTCCAATAATCAGGAGTAGA
>JASJDR010000078.1 GCA_030065615.1 Xenococcus sp. MO_188.B8
GAATTAATATTAATGCTAGATAAGGTTGAATACGAAAGAGAGTTACTAGAAAAAGTAGTAAATACAACTCAATATTCTCATCTTAAATATTTACTTGAAGAAAAATAATGGCGATCTCCGATCTTGTAGGGCGATCGCTCCATAGTGATTTTGCCATGTTCCAACGGCGAGCGTCACAGCCCACAGTCTCAAATTTGGGGGCGATCGCCTCTAATCAACCGTACCAGAGAACCAGGAAGGCGAGCATAACAGGAAATCGGAGAGGGCGATCGCCCGAATCCTCTGCGTGAAGTCTTTCGCATACAATAGATCATGGCTGCTCATTCATCCTTTTACAGGCGATCGCAATGTTACAAGCACCCTATCAACCGCTGACATTGGAAGAATTTCTACAACTGCCAGAAACGAAACCTGCCAGCGAATATATCAACGGCCAGATTATTCAAAAGCCTATGCCAAAAGGCAAACATAGTCTCCTCCAAACGCGTCTTTCTACAGTACTTAACGCTGCATTACAGCCTGATCGGATTGCATGGGCCTTTTCGGAATTACGCTGTACATTTGGAGGACGATCGACAATTCCCGATGTGTGTATCCTTACCTGGTCAAGAATTCCGTGTGACGACAATGGTGAAATTTCTAACAACATAGAAACACATCCAGATTGGAGCATTGAGATTTTGTCACCGGAGCAAAGTCAAACGCGAGTGACCAAAAATATCTTGCATTGCCTAAGATATGGATCGCAAATGGGTTGGTTGATTGATCCAGATGAGCAAACAGTCTTAGTCTACTTGCCCCCTGCTCAAGTCAAAATTTTTGATCAACCAACTGATCGTTTACCCGTCCCAGCCTTTGCAGCTAATGTTCATCTCACTGTCGGCGAATTATTTAGTTGGCTTGTGGTGCGACCTCCGATATCATAAGCCGATTGCTGTTAATTAACACCATGAACCCCACCCAACTCGATAAAAATGCAGACTGCATCGATCGCGAACTCATCTGGTTCAACAGCGTCTTAGAACAACGGATCAAACTTCATTTCGAAGGTGTTCAGACACCAGAAGATTTGCTCGAATCGATCCCGCCGCCAGCAATGTCGCATACAGATGCACCCTATGCCGAAATTGTGCACCAATTCAATCTGCTGCCTGCCGAGCGACTGGTGCTGATTCTCAGCGTTATCCCTCACATCAAACCCCATCTACTCGATACATTTTTCATTCGCAATCAAAACCTCGATCGCGGATACACCGAATTTGGCGGTCTGAGCGGAAATTCCCACGGTGGATTCTTACCCACTTGCGAGACAGCAATGTTTTTATTGACAGGTGATAGGCTCTCGGCCCGACTTCGCTACGATGGCATCTTCAAGACCGAACACGTCTTATTCGCCCAGGGAATCCTATACCTCGATCGTCAACACGTCCACGAGCCACAACTATCTGCGGCGCTCCATCTGAGTCCTGAGTATCGCGAGCGAATTATAACAGGACAATCCTATACGCCACCTTTTAGTTCGGCATTTCCTGCTCAGCAAATCACAACGGAGTTGGAATGGGATGACCTCGTGCTCAATCCGGCCACACGACAAGAGATTGACGATATCCTCACCTGGGTTCAAAACAAGGATCTGCTGATGGACAAATGGAAATTGAAGCAGCGGATCAAGCCGGGTTTTCGCTGCCTTTTTTATGGCCCGCCCGGAACTGGAAAAACGATGACCGCGTGCTTGCTAGGGAAAAAGTCCGGTTTACCTGTTTTTAGGATCGATCTTTCTAAAGTTATTTCTAAGTATATCGGGGAAACCGAAAAGAATCTGGCCAGACTCTTTAATCGGGCTCAACATCAAGATTGGATCCTGTTTTTTGATGAGGCAGACTCGCTTTTTGGAAAACGTATTGAGACCCAAAATTCCAACGACCGTGCTGCTAATCAAGAAATCTCATACCTATTGCAGCGGATTGAAGACTATTCTGGTCTCGCAATTCTGGCAACAAATTTGCGCTCTCATTTAGACGAAGCATTTGCGCGCCGGTTCCAGTCCATGATTCGGTTTCCCATGCCAAATGCCGAGCAACGCTTGCAATTGTGGCAGGATAATTTCCTGAACAAGCCATTCGATGTCTCCGAGGAGGTGGATTTCGAAAAGTTGGCAAATGAGCACGAGCTTACTGGCGGCGGCATTATTAACATTCTGCACTACGCCTGTATCAAGGCAGTTGAACGGACACCACATAAAATCTACGAGGAAGATTTGCTCAAAGGCATCAGCCGCGAGTTGAGAAAAGAGGGCAGGCAAGCAGGTAAAGCAAATAGGGGTTATTTGGGAAGCATTCCTGCAAGAAGTTAAGAGCGATCACGGGTTGTCGCGATCGCGTTTGGGAGAGGATTTAACTCAAAATTCACGAAATCACTTAGAATTGACATCCTCCCGCCGATAAATCGGGGGATTCCTCATAACAGTTAAGCTATTAGGGTGGTACTCACTTCACAGACAGTTGCTTCAGAGCAAGTCCGAAGTCTGACACCATCTCCATGAGGGTTGTGTCCCAACCCAAGTATTCTTAGTCCTTCAGTTCTAATGTTCCTAGCTGCGTTTTCATCTCTCAAATGTCTTGTCTGACAAACATCACAAGTCCATTCTCTTTCCTTGAGTTGAAGCTCCTGATATTTATGAGAGCAGTTAGAACATAATTTACTAGAAGGGAAGAATCGATCTATCTCTACTAAAACACCCCCTTTCTGCTTTAGTTTATAGTCAAGAAAATTGAGAAACATGGACCAACCAGATTGAGAAATTGATTTACTCAATTTACGATTTTTGACCATTCCTTTGATATTGAGATTCTCAACTATAACGACTTGGTTTTCGTCGGTTATTTTCCGAGATAGTTTGTGTAGAAAATCTTGACGAGCATTACTTAATCGCTCATGAACCCGAGCAACCAGCTTTCTGGCTTTTTCTCGTCTGTTGCTGGTTTTCTCTCTTCGAGCCAGTTGTTTTTGTTGTTGTCTGAGATTGCGTTGATGACGCTTGAGCCATTTGGGATGTTTGACTGACCAGCTATCCTGACCGTTATGACAAGTGACATAGTCTTTGAGTCCCAAATCTATCCCTAGAATCTCACCTTTAGTAGAGGATATTATTTCTTGCTTCCCTAAATCTAAACCAAGAGCCGCATAATATTTACCCGAGGAAGTTACGGAAATAGTAACAGTTTTGATTTGCCCTTCGATTGCTTGAGTAATTTTGGCTTTGACTAATCCGACCTTGGGTACTTTCAGGCAATCACCAACAATCATGACATTTTGAGGAAAGCTAATCGATTGCTGGTTCTTTTTAGCTTTGAATCGGGGTTTTTTGGCTCGACCCTCAAACCAGTTTTTCATCGCTTGTTCTAAGTTTTTCGTCACCGATTGAAGCACTTGGGAATAGCAATCAGTTTTTAACCAAGGTAGTTCTTTTTTGAGCTCAGGTAACATGGCATTGAGTTCAGTGCGCTTGAGCCATTTTCCATTATGGGAACGATGCTCGTACTGCAATCCTAATGCTTTATTCCACCAGAATCTGGCACAACCAAATTGTTTAGCAAGTAGTTGTTTTTGTTCGCTTGTGGGATAAATTCGGATCTTGGCTGCTTTTCTCATGAGATAATTATACCGAATAGATGTCTTGCGAAAATATCTTGAGGAGCAGGATAGACCCTAATCAAAATTCATCCCGACAACTTTAGTGGGGTACTTCTTTTGGAAAAATGTTAAACAAGGCAAGAGTATCTGAAAAAGCTTTAAAATATGTTAGGTAAAAGACGGGGTATGATGTTCTGTTTCCCGAAAACTGTCCTTAATACCCTAGAACAATTACTGGGGAATAATATGCTTCCAGAACGAGGTTAAGGTTAGTCAAAACACGAAATGTATCAGGGGTAAGGGAAATGAAAGATCGGGGATTCAATGAACATCAGCAAAAGACCCAGAGTGATATTCATCCAAGTAACGGTTGGTTGCAGCGAGCAGCGGTGCGATCGCTATCTGAAAATGAGGTCAAACCCTATATTGTCGGGGATTCGGGTTTGAATCAAAACTTTGTAAATGTTCCTGTACATGGGAATGGATTACCTCCGGTTCAGCGATCGCCTTTTCGGCAACAGTTATCTCAAGATCCCTCTTCAGAAGGGACGCGCCTAAACCGAACTGGTTTGCCGGATCATCTAAAATCTGGCATTGAGAATCTTTCGGGGTACTCGATGGATAATGTGAGAGTGCATTACAACTCATCGAAACCAGCTCCATTACAGGCACATGCTTATACCCAAGGAACGAATATCCATATTGCTCCAGGGCAAGAAAAACATCTTCCCCACGAAGCATGGCATGTGGTGCAGCAGATGCAGGGGAGAGTGAAGCCCACAATGCAGGTCAAAGGCGTGGCGATTAATGATGACCGCGCTTTGGAACGGGAAGCCGACCTGATGGGAACGAAAGCGACCATTTTTTGAATTCAAAATTCAAAATTCAAAGTTCAAAATTTTTGGCTCTAATTGAGTCTTTTCCTTACCAAGAGCAGGGAGAGAGATAGAATGGTAACCATGGCGAACATTATCAGAGTTGAAAAAACCGTTCATCGAAATCAGCACCGCCTGAAACTTCTGTTTGACCGAGATGACCAGTTGATTCGTCAGGTGCGACGGATCGGAGACTGTCGGTGGAGCGCCACCATGGGCTGCTGGCACATCCCATACTATGCCAATCACCTGGAATTCTTGAACCGGAAGTTCGATGGACAGATTCGCTTCCTGCCGAGGTCGGAAGCGATGGAAAAAGAGGTACTAACTTCCGATAAGGCCGAGCCGTCCAGGAAGGTTCAGGTTCCGCCTGCTTTTGTTGAGCAGATGAAGATGCGACGGTACAGCCAGAATACGATCAAGGCCTATACCTCTGCTTTGTCGCGATTCCTCGAATTCAACGCCGACTGGGAGCCGGAAGAGATCGAACCGGATCGGATACGGGCGTATATCCTGCATCTGGTGGAGGAGACGGATGTTTCGGCCAGCTACCAGAACCAGGCGATCAACGCGATCAAGTTCTATTTCGAATCCGTGCTTGGCCGGTCGCTTGACCCCATCGCTATCCAGAGGCCAAGAAAAGCGAAGAAGCTGCCCACTGTATTGAGTGAGGAAGAAGTTGCATCGATTTTCAAGCAGATCGAGAACATAAAGCACAAATGTGCCATTTACCTCATCTATTCTGCGGGGCTGCGACGGAGCGAAGTACTCAATCTCAAACCCACCGATATTGATTCAAAGCGGAATTGCATTGTTATTCGGGATGCCAAAGGTAACAAAGATAGGATTACGCTGTTGTCTCAAAAGGCGCTGTTGCTACTGCGGGAATACTACAAGCAATACCGCCCAAGGGAGTGGCTGTTTGAAGGGGTTAATGGGGGTAAGTACAGCACCACTAGTCTGCGCAAGATCTTGCAACGGGCGGTGGCAAAGGCCGGTATTAAAAAGGAGGTGACGCTACACACATTGCGACACAGTTTTGCCACCCATCTTCTGGAAAGGGGGACGGACCTGCGCTATATCCAGGAGTTGCTCGGGCATAGTAGCTCGAAGACGACGGAAATATACACGCATATTACGTCAAAGGGGTTTGAGAATCTGAAATCACCGCTGGATGATATGGATTTGTGAAAAGGTGCACATATACATCCGATTTGGCGGTGTATGTGCACCTTTTGAGTAATGACACTGACACAGTGGAAATAAACGGAACAGTACCGATTACTGACATTGTTATAGGCAATGAAGAAAGCCTATAACGGCCATTAAACCTAATTGGAAAGAGGTGAAGATATGTATGCACGAGTAGAGAAGTCTAAAGAGAAACAAAGCAGGGCGGTTGCTAATTCTATTGGTCAGAGGTCAAGTAATGTTAAGCAAGAAAATGGGTTTGTAGATAATCGGCCCCAATCTATTTTACAGAGAAAATTTCTGGAGAACTCTACCAAACATTTACGGAACAAAAAAACAAATCAGAGTCTTAATGCAAAAAAAATTATTCAATTAGTAGAAAGATCAAAATTAACAGATAAAGAGGGTACAGCTTATAGAGGTGATCAGAGAAATCCGGTGTCGATTTTTAGCACAGGTTTCAAAATTAAATATTCATCAGATGAACCATTACCTGAATATATGGAAACAAATCGCCGACCGAACAAAGAGGGATATACAAATGGTTTGCCGATTGTCTCAACGTCTCGTAGTGCTGCGACTGCATTGAATTACTCTTGGGGGATGCATTCTGGTGGATATTTATATGTCTGTATGCTTGATGGATTAAAAGGTTATGATTTTGATTCTGGCGGACAAAAAGAAGTCGCAATGGAAAACATACCAAGTAGCAATATACGCTTAGCCATCGGACCATACACTACTAAGATAAGAACCATTGTAAAAAGCATAGCCACTCTTGGTGCCTATGAACTTTATTTGTTGTGTACAAAACAAAACCATACAGAAGATGTAGATATCAGTGTGAACGACAAATACAAAGGTGATCAAAGTAGCGTTGATCAAGAAGGGAAAAAACTCATCAAGGATCTAGGTCTACGTCTCAAACACAGAGAGAAAATGCATAATAAAGAAGAATGATAAACACACAGAAAACATTTGAATTTTCTGAAAAATCTGAAAATAAAAAACCCATAACAAGATCTAAAAATCATTGAAACGCTTTTTAGCTTAATTGATATGAGCCACTAATGGCTCATATCATCCCTAATATGGAAATATTAGGCAATAGTCTTTTAGATGAATGTCATCAATAAAGATAGTGCGATTGCCCGCATTACCTAATTTTCAAGATACAAGGTTGGGTTAAACGTTCTCGAAGCGAAGTCGATGGCAACCCAACAACCCCAACAAAATCGGCCTGACAAGCCACCCCACTGCTCACCCAGCGCCACCAGGGTGAGCATGAGAATGTGGACTTGATTTGTAAGCAAACCCAAAGATCGCGTCCCGCAAGCTAAAATTAGACTAAACTCATTTTTGCTTTATTATTATCCATGCCTGATCCCGTCACCCTCGACGACATCTACGCCCTATTCCAGCGCTCCCAAGAAGAAGCCGATCATCGCTTTGCCGAGGCCGATAGTCGCGCTGCAGAATCCAAAATAGAAGCCTAAATGCGCAGAACATAACCTATGCATGATTACCCGCTTTGATCATATCGGCGCATAGCCAGAACGCTATCTTCCATCATCCAAAAAATTGTGTATTAGAGAAACTTGCGATCGCACCAAGGGAATGAATCCTCAGCTTTCCGTCCTGCGATCTCCGCATTGACAGCATCACTCAACGTGAGTAAATGCAACTCAATATTCTCATCTTAAATATTTACTTAAAAAAGTGTGATCGCGAATTATAAATATTATGAAGAGAAGAATGATCATCGGTTTTCGCGATCGCGTTTAGGAATTGATTCTAGATACTATAACGAACTACCATTATTAACTAATGAGTGTGGATTTTTATGAATCAGGAAGAAAACTGGCATCAAAGTAATGAGAATTACTTAAGGTTAGCACTGGAATGGCTACGTCTGTGTTTACAACAACTTGCCGACAATGAAATTATAACTACAGATATAGAGCAAGCATATCTTGCGATGCAAACCGTTGCAGCTAGAGAACCTTACCCTGCTTTGGTATATTTAAGCCACCGATTGGGACTTAACTCTTTTGAGCAAGGAGTTTTGCTATTATGCGTCGGCATGGAACTAGATAGATCGATTGCTGGTTTATGTGCTAAGGCGCAAAACGACGGGCACAGTCCCTATCCGACCTTTGCTTTGGCTTTTTCCTTGTTTGACGAACCAGCATGGGATATCGTTTCCCCAGAACGTCCTCTACGTTACTGGCGTTTGCTTGAAATTAATCAGGTAGGACATCAACCCTTAATTACCAGTGCTTTACGAGGGGATGAGCGAATTATCAATTATGCTAAAGGCTTACATTATCTAGATGAGCGATTGTCAACTTTGGTTATGCCAGTAGAGCCGCCCAATGACATATTACCACCTTCTCAGAAAACCATTGTGGAGCAAATTATTCACCATCTTCAACAAACTACAGGGGAGCATTTACCAATTATTCAGTTGTTGGGTACAGATAGCCCAAGTAAACAGCTAATAGCTAGCCATACTGCTGCAGTACTGGGCTTAAAACTTTATCGTTTACCATCTGAATTACTACCAACCTCAGTTCTTGAACTGGAAACTTTCCTGAGACTATGGGAAAGAGAAAGCATCTTGATGCCAATTGTCCTTTATCTAGATACCCAAGAGCAGCAAAATCCAACTACAAATGGTTCTGCTTCCTCACTCAAGCGCTTTTTGTTACGCTATCAAAGTTTATTGTTTTTCGACACCCGCGAACCGCACTCGGAGTTAAGTAGAGCTAGTATCAGTTTTGATATTACTAAACCTACAGCCCCAGAACAACAAGCAGCTTGGACAGCAATTATTGGTGATTCTGGGTTAACCGAAACTGCCTCTCTTTTAGCGAGTCAGTTTAATCTTAATCTCTCTACTATTGAGCGTAATGCGGGGTTATTAAGATCGGAAAAGGTCACAGATAGGGTGGAGTTGCATAACAGCCTCTGGAATACTTGTTTAATTAGCACTCGTCCCCAATTAGATAACCTGGCTCAACGGATTGATACCAAAGCTACATGGGATGATATCGTGTTGCCTTCAGAAGAAATGGAATTGCTGCGTCAAATAGCTGCACAAGTTCGAGAGCGATCGCGGGTGTACGACAATTGGGGTTTTCGAGCGCGGATGAATCGGGGGTTGGGAGTGAACGCCCTTTTTGCTGGGGAAAGCGGTACGGGTAAAACCATGGCGGCGGAAGTGATTGCCAACGATTTACGTCTCAACCTCTACCGTATCGATCTCTCGGCAGTGGTGAGCAAATACATTGGCGAGACAGAAAAAAACCTGCGCCGCCTGTTTGATGCCGCTGAAGATGGGGGAGCCATCCTATTTTTTGACGAGGCAGATGCCCTGTTTGGCAAGCGATCGGAGGTCAAAGACAGTCACGATCGCTTTGCTAATATCGAGATTAATTACCTTTTGCAAAGAATAGAAGCCTATCGGGGTCTAGCAATCCTGGCGACTAATATGAAAAGCGCTTTGGATCGTGCTTTTCTGCGCCGACTCCGCTTTATCGTCAATTTTCCTTTCCCATCTCAGTCGGAGCGCAAGAGCCTGTGGCAGAAGGTATTTCCGCCGGAAACGCCCACTGAGGGGTTAGATTACGACCATCTCAAAGGTTTGAACCTAACAGGCGGTAGCATCCACAATATTGCGCTCAATGCCGCTTTCCTGGCGGCACAGGCAGAAAATAAAGTAGTGACTATGCCATTAATTTTAGCGGCAGCGCGAGCGGAGTATGCCAAATTAGAGCGACCGATTAACGAGCCTGATTTTCGCTGGAGGGTAAAGGTACAGTAATTGAAATTTAATATTAATTTTCAAATAGACGAGATAATTTTAGAGGGGGTATCCTTGTCCCGCAGCCAGAGAAACCGCCTGCAAGAGGCTCTAGAAGCAGAGTTATCAAACCTGGTGAGCGTCAATGGTCTCCCACCTCAGTTCCAGCAAGGGGGTACAATCACCAAATTGCCTGTAATCCCGAATCTAACCAAGGAAATGAATCCCACTCAGATGGGACAAGAAATAGCCCGATCGATTTACGGAGAACTGCAAAAATGAACCGTCAGCGAGTATATCAGTCTCGATCTCAGTCAAAAAGTAGCGGTATTGAGGTAAGTGGTGTTTTACAGAGGCGTGGGTTAGTTCGCACCGCTTCCGAGCCAACGAGGCAAAGCGAAAAAGAGACAAAGAAGCATTCTTGGTCAGAATCACCCTTAGAGAAGAACTATAAACCAGTCCCCGTGCGATCGCCTAAGGCGCGCTTTCAGCGAGCGCTGCCGGAAAATGAGGTCGAACCCTCCGTTGTCGGGGAGTCGGGTTTGAATCGTAGCTTTGTGAATGTGCCTGCACATGGAAATAGATTACCAGTTGTGCAGCGATCGCCTCAGCAACAGGCACAGTTATGGCAACACCCAGACACCGAAACCCCAACAGCATCGGTGGGAGATCGCGTGAGCCAAGGGAAAATCAACAAGACCGGGAATTGCCAAGTGTCGCCAGAGAGGCAGCGCCCCAACCAAACCGGCTTACCAGATCGTCTCAAAACAGGCATTGAAGACCTCTCCGGCTATTCGCTGGATGATGTGAGGGTTCACTACAATTCCGCTAGACCGGCACAACTGAATGCCTTGGCTTATACCCAAGGGACGGACATTCATGTGGGACCGAGGCAGGAGCGGCATTTGCCCCATGAGGGTTGGCATGTGGTGCAGCAGATGCAGGGGAGAGTACGACCAACGATGCATCTGAAGGGAGCGAATGTGAATGATGATGTTGGATTGGAAAGGGAAGCGGATGTGATGGGGGCGAAGGCGCTGCAGCAAGAGCATGGAGCAAGGAAACCCGACGCGCTTAATAGCGAACTAATTGCTAATGCTACAACCCCGAAGAAAAGCAGTGGCAAACCATTTTCACAACTACAAGCTCCTATCCAAAGACTAATTTCTGGACCAACGGTTTCCGGCCATTTCACAACAATACCAAACGGAACACTGGTGCCCACTTGGGATAACAGCGCTAACGTTTTAACCACTAAGTTCCACATGAACGCGACCTTCGATGTGCCCAAATCAACCAAAGGAGGACGAGGTGAATATAGACAATACATCAAGGGCTATTTCAAAACCAACGGAGTATTAGATGACCACACACTAATAGGCGCAGAAAAGCTAGACGCTAACACATGGAAAGAGGATGGAGACGCAACTGGCGGGTACGGCTACCATAACTCGCAAACAACGGGCAACAAGTACACCGAAACCAGCACAGGTAAGGAAATGTACAAGGGCATCGACAACCCAGAATCTAATACTCCGTCGGTTGGAAAAGAGGCGGAAATGAACCTGAATTTTAAAGGGCAATTGGTCGATGCAGATGCGAAAGGGGCAACTACTTCTGTGATTGTTGAGAAGACTTGGAATGTAATTGGTAAGGATACTCGGACTTCATAGCGATGAAAGCTGGAATAGTGCGATCGCCATGAAATGAAACGCACCATCAGAGTGTTAATTGTCGGATACGTTTATGGATTGTAACGTGTCATTTTTATGTTGATTCGGTGCGTTACGCTGTCGCTAACACACCCTACTGGACTGACACGCCTTAAATGTTGCTTTAGAAAAACGATATAATCCTGATAATTCAATGCTTTTACTAAAAATCTATTGCACTATCTTAGCTGTGTCAGTCTACTACTGAGGTACAGTGCGATCGCCCATGGAACGAGTAAACGAGATCGCAATTACTCAACCATTAAGATTTTGAATGCGATCGCTGATCTTGTATTTTCTGAAGTAAGTATTTTACATCAAATATTAAACAAGAAACTGCTTCTCTAAATGGTGCTTCCGAGTCCTTCGCGGGTAATCGTAAAGTCTTGTTTGTAACTTCCCTGCTTTAGTTTGTGAGTTACATTTTTGACGTAATAGAGTCCGTCATAGGTTGTACCGACACCCCGCAAAATTACTAACCTTCGTAACACCAGTGGAGTGCCGTAGCGTACTATATCTATTTCGCCTGTAATAGTTACTACATCATCCACAGAACTATCTACTATACCTTGTACATAGGCATTAGCTTCAGCCGTATCAACACCTGTTTGACAAAATTGTTTACTTTTGCGAGCAGATTGACTGGTTAGTGCGGGTTTGGCAGCTAGACGAGGGCGACTGCTCTTAGATTTGCCAACTTTTCGGATTTTGTTAGTCTTGCGATCCTGAACTTTCCCCTCGACTTCGGTTGCAGATAAACTGTTATTTTGCAAATTAATTGACTCAACGTTACTGAACGAACCCATATTTAACGTCAAGGGATTTTGAGGTTGAGAGTTTTGCTTTGGCGGTCCCCAATAAGCCGTGCTAGTAAGTGAAACTGGTCCGGGCGTGACGTAAAAAACGAAGCCGTAGCGTTTTCCTATCTTTTGAAGATATCTAAAATCCGTCTCATTACTTTGTAAGGGAATCCAGTTATTACGAGTGGGTCTGTCTTTTAGAGGAGGGTTAATTACGTTTGGCTTCAATCCGTACTTGGCATACTTGGCAATGATCACTCGAGCAATAGTGGCTTCATCTTGAGCTACGTAACTTTGTGATTTTTCTTCTAAGTCCATCATTATGCTGATATCTTCGCCAGTAATGGTGAAAGTAGAATCTCCTGGTCGCAGGCTGGGGGAAAATTGTTGGTTGGTAATGATACCGTCCATCAACACCTGAGCCTTAGCCCCTACAGTTACGATTAAAATTACGCGATTAAAAACCTGTAACAGGGGATTTTTAATCATCCGATAGTCTGCTAAATCCTTGTTTCCCGCTCGGCCTGCGCGAAAAACAATTTGAAAGCCAGAACTTCCATCGTCGCTTTGAGTTACTTCTACGGAGTCAATCTCTTCTACAAGGAATCTGGGAGCAGGGCTAGGTAAGCCTTTTCCAATTAGTACGGTTAGGTTAATTCCAAGGCTGGGCATAATACTTTCATCCTTATACCTGCGGTAGTGGAATGCGCAAAACCTTTCCAATCTCTGCGGTGAGGTCTTCTGGATTCATAGCATTGTTAGCATCACACACTTGCCAAAACTGCTCTGAATCTCCCAAGGTGTTAAAGGTTATTAGGTCGAGACGATCGCCTTGTACTACGGTTACTTCTTGCAACAGAGGCAGGTTTTGCCCTTGGGGTAAAAAGCGCCGACGTTTATAGGCTATTTTACGCTCGTCTTTAGTTGTGTATTCTGCTGTTTCTAGATCGTAATAACGGCTGGTAAAATCGAAGACCATAATTGATTTTTCCAATTGGGTTTAAAATATCAAAGTCCTGGTAAGGGACGTTCTATGTTAGCTAAACTAGAAACGCTTCCTAGAACAGCCATACCTTGCTTGACAGCATGATGCACGAAGAATAAATTCGAGCCGAAGCTTCCCCAGGGTAGATCGTTATAACTGAGAACTCGCAGATCGAGAGTTACCTTGGCTCGAATCGGATTGAGATTTACATCATAAGCTTCCTCGGTAATAGTAAAATTGTTGATGCGAACTGGTAATACTCTTTTAATGCCCCAAACTAACAAGGTCATAGGGGCTTCTGCGGGAATTATTTCTTTTGTTCCTAAATTTGCTGCTATCATTCTGGCCCCTACCTGAATGACACTCGGATAAATGAGGGTTTCTAAAGCTGCTAGTTCGGGATAGACACCTAGGGTTACTGCGGTGGGTTCTGCTTTTTCTAGTCGGTCGGTAGCGTCGAGTTCAATATCGAGTTTAATCGTTTCTATCGGCGCATCCTCCAGACGCAAGGCTTCAGTGCGAGCGCTGTCTTCTCCCCCAGCAATCTGAGGTTGAAGGGTGCGGGTTAAAGTTTCTGGATTATATTGGAAAATGAGCGTACTTACTACTAACTTAGTAGATGGATTAATCCCCACAAGCGCTCCTTTGAGCACTTTGGGTGAAACTTGAATGCTAGTCACAGCAATATAATGTCCTGTTGTTTTAGTTACTGCTTTGATTAAGTTCGACAAACTTCTGGGAAACAATTAAGTCTTTGCCGATAATATTGCCGAATATAGTCTTTTTCAGTTAGTGTTTGCTCTGGAATTTTTCATTGATAGACAATATATTAGTTGTCATCTGATTCAGGCATTTTTACCATTAACACTTCAAACTGGCATTTTTCTAGTTATTTTCCATATTTATACATATTTCGTCCAAAAAATTAATAATCTTTCATATTTTGTTGTCATGCTCGGGGTGTGGTCATTCGTCACAATTCAAGCTCGTGTGCCATTTGTCAAGTGCTTCGTTACGAAATATTACTAAGTGTTAAAGTGTTTGCTAATTGAAGCTCTTGAGATTTTCCGGCTTTTAGCGATTACTAAATCGGCAAGGCGATCGCTTATCTAAAAAATACAAACAAATAGTTGACCAATAAAAAGTTTGTCTTTTTGGTTATAATACCAACATGGCAATAAAAATCAGACTTAAAGAGGTTCGTAAAAAAAGAGGGCTGTCTCAAACTAAGTTGGCCCAAAAGCTTGATATGACCCCTCAAAATTTTCAAAAAATAGAAAATGCAAGGTCGAAATCTATCCCATACGACACATTAGATAAACTTTGCGAAATACTTGATTGCCAGGTTGAAGATATATTAGTCTATTCGTCTCAGAATTGAGGGTAATCGCGTATTTATGGCAAGTCCAACAGGAACACAATGGGAACAAGCAGTATTAAATAAGTTGACTAGTAATGGTGAACGAATTGCTGTCTTGGAAAGAGATATGTCTGATGTCAAGAAAGAGTTGACTGAAATGAACAAACGGTTGTCTGGAATAGAGAAAACTACAGAAAAAATCGAGTCTTTACTTGGTTGGTTGAAATGGATTTGTGGGGGAATAGTTGCGATCGCATTGTCTTTGATTGCTAATTTTGTTTATTCGCTAATTGCTTGAAATTGAGCTGGAAGCTCTAGAAAGTGAAATCGCGAAAATGTTAACTAATGGCGGGGTCGCTGAATATCAGATAAAATCGCCGAAGATGCCCTATCACATTTTGGATGAGCTTTATCAACAACGCGATCGCGCAGCGCCAGCCTTCGGCTGACCACGAAGTGGCTGCTTCGCAGATCGCCTTCGGATTCGGATTGCTCGGAGGAAGCGGGGTAGTGTTTGTGGTTGCAATATAGGTGTTAGTTTTTGTAATTTTTAAAAGTTGCAGTATAAGCAGCCTGTCCATAATCTTGAAATAATGCTGCTATGATTTAAATATCATAGGCAGATTAAGCATCCAAGCGAGAATCAACCGCGTCCAAATTGACGTAACTAAATAGCAAACTGCGGCAAAAGCAACAAAAAAAATGTGCATGTTAGATTGCAAAGTGCGGTTTTTGCGACTTATGATGAATACTAGACGGCAAAATGCAATAATGTACTCATTCTAAGAGGACTAGACTGCAGATTGCGGTTGAATATATAGTTAGTCTGTGGCACCCCCACCAGAAAGACTGAGAGCTTATTCCAGAGCTTGATTAATTTGAGGGTAGGCGCTTTGGGTCTGGATCTGGATAACTTGTCTCGCTCTACGATTCACTACCTACTATCCAACGTTTACAATATCTTTTCGGAAGTATTAATTTCTTGGAAGTTCCCAAATGCATAATAACGAAAACTTTAGCTACTAGTTACTCTTAAGTAACCAGTAACTAAAAATTTCTGGTACTTTAACTAATTACAACGACTTTTCAGAGCTTTTCTCGCTTGTTCGCGATCATCAAAATGGATTTTTTCCGTACCCAAAATCTGATAATCTTCATGTCCTTTCCCCGCAATTAACACGCCATCTCCCGATACGGCTTGACTAATGGCTGTGGCAATCGCTTGAGCGCGATCGCCAATAACTAAGGGTTGAATCGCTTCCGGAATCCCTGCCAACACATCATCGAGAATTTTTTGGGGATTTTCCGTGCGAGGATTATCCGAAGTAACCACCACCATATCCGCAAGTTCAGCAGCAATTTGACCCATTAAAGGGCGTTTTGTGCGATCGCGATCGCCCCCACAACCAAAAACACAAATAGTTTTTCCTGAGACAAAAGGACGAGCTGCTTTGAGTAAATTCTCTAAACTATCAGGAGTATGAGCATAATCGACAATGACGCTGATATCCTGAGCTGCCTGGATTTGTACTCTCTCCATTCTGCCAGGTACTCCTGTAAATTGAGTTAGAGTCGCAGCCACTACCGATAGTTTTACATCCAGATTGAGCACTGCACCCACAGCCGCCAACAGATTAGCTAAATTAAATTGACCAACCAAAGGGGAAGTAAAAGGAATTTCTCCTACGGGAGTATGTAACATGCCACTAACTCCCGTTGCTTGATAAGTTAAATCGGTGGTATATAAATCTGCTTCAGGATTAGCGATACTGTAACTCCAAACTTTTTCGGGAGCTAATTGTGCAATTAAACGTTGACCATAGGGATCATCAAGATTGATAATTGCTTTTCCTTGCAAATAATCAGGACTGAATAATAAAGCTTTGGCTTGGAAGTAATCTTCCATGTCTTGATGATAGTCCAGGTGATCTTGAGTCAGATTGGTAAATACAGCTATGGCAAAACCACAATTTTTAACTCTTCCTTGAGCCAAAGCATGGGAACTGACTTCCATTGCTGCATATTGACTACCTGCTGCTGCTGCTGATGCTAGTTGCGACTGTAAATCTACAGCAAAAGGCGTGGTATAAGTTGCGGTTTCTTGATAACCTTGCCAACGGGTGTAAAGAGTTCCTAGCAAGGCAGTCGGCAATTGAGACTGTAACAAGAAGTATTCAATCAGATGAGAGGTGGTAGTTTTGCCATTGGTTCCTGTAACCCCCACCATTTTCAACCTTTGAGCAGGATAATCATAAAAAGCAGCGGCAATTGCCGCACAAGCCCCAATTATGTCTTCAGTGATGATGACGCAATCGGTTGCCGTTGGTGGTTTTTTGGCAGCTGCCCCTGGAGTTACTAAAGCGGCGATCGCCCCAGACGCGATCGCACTTGACCAAAATTCTCCGCCATCGACTCTAGTGCCAGGCATCCCAATAAATAAATCTCCCGGCTGACAAGCATGGGAATTGGTACATAATCCAGTGACCTCTTGATCCAATCTGGGGCTGTCAGTAGATGGTTGAAGACTTGCTACTTTGGCTAATAATTCTCGCAGTTTCATGATGGTTACGGTTATAAGAAGCGATCGACTTTCGACTCCATTTTGCCTCTAGTTTTAGTTCACAGGAATTAAATGTTTCTGTAAAATTTGTTCTAATTTTTTAACTGAAGCGCGAGGCGAAAGACGAGGTAAAGGTTTTTCCCCTTGGGGTAATTGTTGGCAAAGAACGGGAACTTCATACTGATAGGCAGCAAACCAATCATCACGGGTGGTGATATCACGAATTTCCAGTTCAAAATCGATATTAGTTACCTGAGCTAATTTCTCCTGTAATCCCTCACAAAGATGACAGCCAGGTTTACTGTAGAAAATTAAATTCATGATTGACAATCTAATAAAAGCAATAACATTTCCCAGTTAGTTGCTCTAACTGAGGGCAGTAAAATAATGATAGAAGAAATATTAAACAAATATGAATTATCAGAGCAGCAACTTCTAAATCGAGTCTAGTTGGAAACTCTTAATTTCCCAACTATAGCCTGTTATGAGGAACTCTTCAAACATAGTCTAAAAATAATAATCAGGAGAGTAAGATCATGACAACCAGAAATATTCTCGCTCTTGATGGTGGAGGGATGTATGGTGTAGTCTCACTCGAAGCCTGTATCGCGATCGAAACAAGACTCAATCGACCTCTACGAGAAATTTTCGATAATCAACTCAGTTGAGTCTAAGAGCCAAG
Source organism: Xenococcus sp. MO_188.B8 (assembly GCA_030065615.1). Taxonomy (GTDB): domain Bacteria; phylum Cyanobacteriota; class Cyanobacteriia; order Cyanobacteriales; family Xenococcaceae; genus Xenococcus. The sequence continues at coordinate 17,604 of JASJDR010000078.1, forward strand.
AGCTTAAGTGAGTCAATATAAACGAAGCTAATCCACACCAGGCGTTATTTATTACTTATTACTTTACTTCCCCACAGTAGTACTATTTTCCAATTAATTTAACCATTCCCACACCGCCAAAATATAAGCCTAAAACTGCACTAGCCAGCAGAGATTGGGTCAAAGGATCGGTAGAAGGAGTTAAAATTGCACCGAGAATTACTGCTCCCAAGACAATATAACGCCAACCAGCAAACATTTGCCCGGAGGAAACAAGCCCCAGAAAACCCAAGATTAGCTGAATAATGGGAATTTGAAAGGCTAAGCCCGTACTGAACATTAACAATAAAACAAATTCAAAATAGCGATCAATCGACCAAGATTGTTCTACAACATCCCCACCATAATTGATGAAAAAATTCAAAGCAGCTGGAATTAAAGCGATATATGCAAAGCCCAACCCCGCAAAAAATAAGATACTAGAGCCAAAAACTACTGGTGCGAGTAAACGTCTTTCTTTTCTGGTTAAGCCTGGGACCACAAACTGAATAATTTGATAAAGAATGAAAGGACTAGCGACTAGGATGCCACTGTAACCTGCAACCTTAATCGACACAAAAAAGAATTCTCCAGGTGCAAGTTGCAGAAATTTAACTCCTTGTGCTGGTACTTCGAGAATTTTTACTAAGGGTTTGACGACAATAAAACAGCCGATGATACCAATTACTATAGCGATCGCAGCATAAAAAATCCGCATTCTTAATTCTTCGAGATGATCGAATAAGGACATCTCTATTTCATCAGGAAGTTCATTGAGATAAGCATCTCTGTCTTGTTCAGCGACAGGATTTTCTGAGTTGGTTGAAGACATAGATTATATTGATTTACTATGAATATTTAAATTTGGATTCATAAAATATCATGTGACAGATCCACCAATCTATTCTACAGAAGAATTCTGAATCAAGAAGACTAGTTTCAAGAGGATGCCAAGAAGCTCGGCGGTTTCAAATTAATATCCAAATTTTGCTTATATTAATAAGTACTTTTGAAGATATATGTTAAGTACACTCGATTTAACGCGATCGCATTTTAGAAATATAGTTGAAATATACTGCGGAGTAGTATGATAATTCAACTTAAGATTAAGACAATTATCCATCGGTTTATGGTCATTGGTAAAATAGAAGGGAAATACTGGTCTGCTATTATTACTTACCGCGAAGAAAACATCCGACTTATTTCAGTACGCCGTTCTCGTGATGATGAGGTTAAAGTTTATGAAAGCTGAAGAATTAGATAAGAAGTTTGATGAAGGTGTTCCAATTCTCGAACATTTTGACTTAAGTACTGCAAGACGTCCAGGATTAGAGATGAAACGTGTTAATGTTGATTTTCCCATGTGGATGGTTGAGGCTTTAGACAAAGAAGCTCAACGTTTAGGAGTTCATCGACAAGCCTTGATCAAGACCTGGATTGCACAAATATTAGATGAAAAAGCAGCTTAGAACAATAGTTGGTTATTGTAAAAAAGCGATCTCTCCGAGATCCGCAAGCGGGGCGCGTTCTAGAAACATACTTGAAATATATCGTGCATTAGTATAGTATTCCAACTTCAGATTAAGACAATTTTCTATAGCGCTATAGTTACTTCTTGAGGAAATGCGATCACGTTTTAGAAATATAATTGAAATGCATCGTGCATTAGTACGGTATCCTAACTCAAGATTAAGACAACTAACTATAGCGTCATAGTTGATTCTTCAAAAAACGAGATCGCCTCTATATAAACGTTGAAAGACATCGCGGAGTAGTATGTACTCCCAACTCTAGATTCAGACAATTATCTGTTATATCGTTTCAGTAACCTTTCAGCTTGACGAAAAGTTATTTCTCCATCTTTTTTTTCTTTAGTTTCCATTTCAAAAAGTTTAAATACTTATAGTTAGGCTTCTCTTCAAAAAATGTAGATTTGGGCTTGGCATCATGCTCTACCCTTGCCTTTTTATTTAATAGATTTTTAATTGCCATGTCAAATAGATTTTAAAACATATTTTTATTTACACTCCTTAAATTAAAAAGTAGGGCTAATTCTTTATTTAAACTTAATCCACTCTAATAAATTCAACTGTTATCTTCAACGTACAGTAAACAAGTGAGTAAACATCTAAGCAATCAATTGTTAAAAGCTTTTGTAAGCAAATAGGCAAATTTATTTTACTAAAATTCTATTTATCTTTGTTAGGTTTTATTTTTGTTTTTCCACTTTTCTAATAGTTTTCTTTTATTAATGATTTCTCTTGCATTTTTTGTGAGCTTTAGCTCCAGTTCTATATAATTAGGGTCATAATCATAATATGGATTATGTTCAGCAATCACAATTAATATTTCATTTTCTATAAGTTGTCTCAAGGCATAATCTTTAAAACATGAAGGAAATCGTCTAGATACACTAGCATAAGGAAAAAATTCTAAAATAAGATTTTTCTCTGTATCGCTAATGTTATATAAATATCCTTCTATTTTTCTTTTTTCATAATCTTTTTTGCGCAGGGCTTTTATCGAGGGGCATACAACATCAAAACACCAAGAAACGAAGATAATTGATATAAAAAAAGACAAAGATATAAGAATATAATCAAAACTAAATAAAAAACCTGTAAAAATACTGACTACGATAGCATAAATTAATGGATGTTTATAGGGATTGTCTCCTGTAAAACTAATTAAATATTTCAATGATTCCAGTAACTCTTTCAATTGCATAAATGGCATGGAATTTTTGTTAATAATATCGAGTTCTATATTCTATTTATAAAATTCCCAAAATTTCTCCATTGCTATAGAAAAGCTAATTAAGTATCTTTTCATTAATTATTTTTACGACTTGGAAGGTTAGCATTATCAAACGCTACTTGAACAACGTAGTTTCGTTAAAATAGGGTTTTGACCCCCTCTCCCCACACTCTCTACCTTCTACCTTCTTCCCACACTCCCCCCTCTCACCTAACTAGTAATTTATAAATACTGAATCGACGCTCTAGGGGAGCAGTCAAAAAAATGCACCAACAAAATTCAATTCAATATTTCTTTTAATCGATGTTGCTGCCAAAGAGATTGATATAATCCATCTTGATTAACCAATTGCTCATGAGTGCCAACCTGCACAATCCTACCTTGATCCATTACTAAAATCTGATCGCTGTTAGCCGCAGCCGATAATTGATGAGAGATAAAGATTACTGTTCTCTTATCTTTTTCAGGAGAGAGATTATTTAAGATTTGAGTAGCAGTTTCGTTATCCACACTAGAAAGCGCATCATCTAAAATCAAAACTGGCGCATCGAGCATCAAGGCTCTAGCCAAAGCAGTACGCTGACGTTGACCGCCAGAGAGGGTAATTCCCCGCTCGCCGACTATTGTTTCGTATTTTTTCGGAAAATTGCTAATTTCTGGGTGAATCTGGGCTTTTTTGGCAGCATATTCTATTTCTGAGGTTTCTTCCAGGGGTTCCCCATAACGGATATTATTTTTAATGGTGGTACTGAAAAGAAAACTCTCTTGGGGTACATAAGCAATCGCTTTTCTGAGATCATGTAAGGATAATTGGGTAATATCATAGCCATCGAGAAAAATCTGTCCAGGCTCCACATCTAACAGGCGGGGTAAGGCATTGGCTAAAGTGGATTTCCCGGAACCAATCGAGCCGACAATGGCAATAGTTTCTCCTGGTTGAATAGTAAAGTTGAGATTATTCAATGCTGGAACTTTACTGTCGGGATAGACATAGGTTAAATTGCGAGCAGTGATTTTGCCTTGGAGCTGGTCAGGATCGAGGTGAATTGGCTGATGATTATTTTTGATTTTGGCTTCTGCTAAGAGAATCGACTCAATGCGATCTATACTGACTTCTCCTCTTTGATAGGCGGTAATAGTGAATCCCAATAAGGCAGTAGGAAATACAAGTTTTTCCACATAGAGAATGAGGGCGACAAAATTACCTACCGTAATTTCTCCTCTCGCGATCGCGCCTGTTCCTAACCACAGTAAAATTAATAAGCTAATGTAGGAAATACCTTCCACAATCGGGAATAGTAAATTTCTAATTTGAGCAAGTTTGAGATTGGCTTTTAATAATTGCTGATTTTGGTGACGAAACTCTTTTCTTTCCTGGGCTTCTTGGGCATAAATTTTAATCAAAGAAATGCCACTAATATCTTCTTGAATTAACTCACTCAGGTCAGAAAGTCTTTCTTGTACTTGCTGTTGACTATCCCGCATCTTGCCACTAAATAACTGTACCGTGATAATCATCAAGGGATAAACCGAAATTGCCATCAAGGTTAGAGGTACATTGATGTTCAACATAAAAGGAAAAGTCAAACCATAGGCAAAGATGATATTGACAAAACTCAAGACGACAAATCCTACCAAGCGACGCACATTGTCCACATCGCTAGTAGCACGGCTGATCAAATCCCCAGAGGTGTTTTTGGCAAAATAACCAGGTTCAAGAGTTAACAAATGTTGGAATATCTTCTGTTTAAGATCGAACTCAACCTGTCTCCCAGCGCCAAAGATCAGAATCCGCGAGAGCATTCTCATGCCCCACATAAGAGAAGCCAGCACTAATAAAATTATTGCCTGACGCGATAACTCAGCAAAACTGAAACCAGTTTTGAGTTGATCGATACTATTACTAATAAGTAGGGGAAGATAAGCACTGACAATATTAACCAATAGTAGTGACAGAATCCCGAAAGATACGATCCGCCAATGGGGACGTAGATAAGTTCTGATTGTTTTTAACCTTGAATTTGCCATATAAAATTGAATGTTATAGATCCTGTTACAAAACGTCCCTGTAGAGAAAAAAACTTGCTCAAGAACTTATATTGAACACGGTTAATACTGCTGGGTGAATTAAGAATTGTTCACTATTGAATAATTGTACTGGCAATTCTTAACCTAAAACTATCGGAATCAAGGGAGTGAATGTCACCGCCGCAAAACTATGGTGCCTGTCTTGGGCAGCATTCCCAAGCCAGTCCGTTGGTGAAGCATTGCGGTCTTGGGGGTTTCCCCCATGAGCAAATGCTGAAAGGGTTCCCCGACTTGAAGGAACTGGCGTTTGCCCAGAACACGGAGCTGGGTAAACGTCTTTCGCCGCCCTAAAGGATACCGCTCCGCACGCCCCGAAGGTAGTCCTTTAGGATAACGCGGGGTCTGCCCGCTGCGGTGACCGGTGTTCCTCGGTCAAATAAACCAATAAAATAACCTTATCATACAGGAGTGCAATAAACTTACCATTAAAAAAAACTGTCTTACTCGTCCTATTCTGAAAATTACTTCGATCTCAGTATAATTACATAAACGCCAATAAAAGCCTGTTCATTCGATAGGCAAGCAATAAGTAGCTTGGATTTTGCTATTTTTTAAAGCTTTTAAATTTTTTATAAATTGGAATTTACCTTTGATTGCATTGATAACGACTTAAGTTAAGACTAAATAAATATGCTACATAAAGATGATTTGATTACAAATCAATTTGAATTAGAGAAATTGAATTATTGGCAGCAGCAACTAGCTCAAATGCCGCCAGTTTTAAGTATACCGACAGATAAACCACGATTGGTAAATTCAGGAAACAGATTAAACGCGAAAGATCAAAATGATAATTACTCTAGGCTCACTCACAGTCTCTGTAATTCGTTTAAAGTTTCTCAAGATTTAAGCTTAGCTCTCAAAAAAGTTGCTCAACAAGCAGCAGTTGATTTGGAAGTTGTATTACTAGCAGCCTTTCAAATTCTACTTTATCGCTATTCTCAGCAAGAATGTATCATAGTTGGTTTACGCAAACACCATCTCAATTCGGGAATTATCAATTTACCGATCACAATCAAAATTGATCCTAATAATAGTTTTTATGATTTGTTAGCGGTAACTAATTCTCAAATATTGCAAGCATCTCAATACTCGAATGTAGACTTGGAAGGTCTAAAACTAGACTCGGCAACTGAGACCTATTCCTTATCGCAAATTCTATTCCAATTCAGTTCTGAGCCAGAACCCCTTCCTTCAACATTGGAGACCGAGTCCAAATCAAGCGATCGCGAACTATTTTTAAATATTGTCAGCGAGCAAAGCTCTGAGAGCATTAACTGTAGATTAATCTATGATTCTCAACTATTCGATTCTGAAACTATCGAGCGGATCTCCTTGAATTATCAAGTGCTTTTATCTAGCATAGTTAATGCTCCCACACAGTCGCTCAAAAACTTGGCGATTCTTACTGAGAGGGAAAAACAGCAAGTTTTAGTCCAGTGGAATCAAACCCAGGCTCGCCAAGAAACGAGAACCATTCATCAACTATTTGAAATTAGAGCTGCTCAAAATCCGGAAGCTATAGCAATTATCTGTCACGGAGAACAGCTTACTTATAGTGAATTAAACGCTCGATCAAATCAAGTAGCCCACTATTTACAAAGTCTGGGGGTCGGACAAGAGTCTTTTGTCGGTATTTACCTAGAGCGATCACCAGCAATGGTAGTTGGTCTATTGGGCATACTCAAAGCGGGAGCAGCCTATGTCCCTTTAGATTTGGGCAATCCTCAACCAAGGCAGGCTTTTATTTTTAAAGATGCCGGGGTCTCCACCCTGTTAACTCAAGCCAGTTTACTGGATAAAATACCAGGTCAGATTGAGACAAGTATCTGTTTAGACCGAGATTGGGATGTCATAGCTCAATATCCTCAATATAACTGCCCTTGTCAAGTTGCATCCTCAGATTTGGCTCTGATTGTTTATACTTCTGGCTCAACAGGAAAGCCCAAAGGGGTAATGATCAGTCACGGTAATCTCGGTCACTACACTCGTTCAATGCAAATAGCTCTTGATGTTACCTCAGAAGACGTATATCTCCATCGAGGTCAGATCGATCTCATTGCTTCAGCTAGACAGCTATTGATGCCTCTAACCCAAGGTGCCGCCGCTGTCATTTTAACCGAATCAGAGAAACGGGATCCATTTCTCATGTTTGACCTCATCAAGCGTTACGGTGTCACCATAGTTGATCGCGTTCCCTCATTTTGGCGAAGTTTCTCTGATATTTTCCTGAGACTCGATGACGAAACCAGGCAAAGCATACAAGACAATCGCGTGCGTTTAGTGGCTACAAGTGGCGAACAAGTAACTCCAGAAGTCTATCAATGTTGGCGAGAAACCTTTGCACCTCATGTTCAGTTGGCTAATCTCTACGGTCAAACTGAATGTACTGGGATAGTAACTGTTTATCGACTTCCTGAGGAATTAGATCATAATTTTAAGTCTTTATCTGTAGGTCGCCCTATAACCAATATACAGGTTTATTTATTGGACGAAGATCTACAACCAGTTCCCATTGGCGTTGCCGCAGAAATCCATATTAGCGGTGCAGGAGTAGCCCAAGGATATTTAAATAAGCCAGAATTAACTGCTGAAAAATTTATTCCTAATCCTTATTCACCAGGGGAAAAACTCTATAAAACTGGAGATTTAGGTCGCCGGCTCCCCGATGGGACGATTCAATTTTTAGGTCGTCTGGATCGCCAAGTGAATATTCAAGGGCTGAGGATTGAATTAGGGGAAATTGAAGCGGTATTATCCCAACACCAATTAGTACGAGAAACATCGGTAATTGTTCAGCACCATAAATTAGGTGAAAGGTTAATTGCCTATGTGGTTCCCGAACTTAACTCATCGCCAACCGCCGAGGAACTCAAGGATTTTTTAAGTCAAAAGTTGCCCCCATACATGCTTCCTTCGGCTGTTGTATTCTTAGAATCTTTTCCTTTGACTGCTAGTGGCAAAATTGATCGTCGCGCTTTAGAGGCACTTAAATTAGAGCAAACAACTTCAAAATCTCAATTCATTGCTCCTCGCGATTCGGTAGAACAAAAACTAGTAGCAATGTTAGAAAATATCTTAGGGGTTAATTCTATTGGCATCAAAGATAATTTTCTCGAACTAGGGGGTAATTCTCTCCTTGCTGCCAGACTAGTAACGGAAATTGAAACAACATTGTCTGTGAAGATTCCTGTTTCTAGTATTTTTCAAGCCCCAACCGTCGAGGCTTTGGCTAACTTACTCCGTCAAGATGAAGCAATAACCTATCCTCAGAGTTTTGTGCCAATTCAATTTGGTAAGGTCGAACCTCCCTTATTTTGCCTTCACCTCCTTGGTTCTTCTTTAGAATACTATCTTCCCTTAGCCAAACATCTGGGAAACAGAAGTTTTTACGGATTATCTTCAGAAATGTCTGGGGATGACGATGCTCCTCACCCGAGAGATATTGAAGCTTTAGCCTCGTATTACCTGCGAGATATCGAAATTTTGCAACCAGAACCACCTTACTTGCTATTGGGGGTATCTTTTGGTGGTGTGATTGCCTATGAAGTTGCTCAAAAGCTAATTGCTAAAGGCAAAAAAGTTTCTTTTCTTGGTTTACTCGATACCCATTGTCCAGATGGCAATAAAGTTTTTAAATCGATGCTCCCGCAAGAGCGTTTAAGGCATCTTTTAGGTAATCTTAATAATAAGGGAGGATCTTATATCAAAGAAAGATTGCAGTTTCGAATTCAATCTTTTCAAGATTCTCTGAGATACAATCTTCATAAAAACAATTTGTTTGGTTCTCGCTTTTTGCTCGATCAAACACAAACTAAAGAGCAAATTAGAAACCGCGACACAATTAAATATTTATACAATAGGGAGGAACACGAACAAATTAATCTAGGTTACTCAATGCAAGTTTACCCAGAACGTTTGACTTTGTTTCGAGCCAAAGAAGATTTTAGCTCTAAGCTAGATTGGAAGAAATTTGCTGGGAGTGGAATAGATATTTTTGATGTTCCAGGAGATCATTTAGGAATGCTCCAAGAGCCTAACGTTGAAATATTGGCAGAATATCTTAAATTGGCGTTGCTTAATTCAGACAAATTTAAGAGTCGCGATCTTTGAATTATAAATTAACTGACCATTCCGATTGCGATCGCAATTTTAGCAGCGTTGGAACAAGTCATTTTAACTTACTACTTAAATGCTTGATTAGCGATCGCTATATCAAGCATTGTGATCTCTTGGAAAAAAGCGAGATTAACTTGGTTTCATTTAATATAGTATCCGGAGACGCGCCACTTCCCATCTCGATCCTTCATTGGGGTAACAGTCTCAACAGCAGAGAGCTTATGCTCGAAAGAGGTGTTAAATTGAATCACTACATATTCTCCGTCAGGTGCTCCTGGTAAAGAATTGAAGTATTGCTTAGATTTGAGACTTCTAGAGCGCTTCTGACCCAAAGGATGTCTCACTGCTCGCATCGATGACAGCCATTGTTCCCTAGACACTGCACCCTGAAAATAGTTAGCAGCTTCGTCCCAACTTGCTCCATATTGTTCCTTATCTACAAGCTCAAGCCAGACCTCTGCCGCTTCTACAGCTGCCTGTTCCGCGCCTGAATTGCTCTTTGCTCCCTGCCAAAAACAGAAGAGCATACCCATCGTTAAAATAATCACAGTAGGAGCTTTCATGTCATTTTCCTTTTATAAGAACTACTATTAACTGTCTTAACTTTTTTGTTCAGGTTTGTCACTTTTCTGTAATTTTGCCGCCATCACTCCTTTGATCAGATAATCCCCCTAATGAGAGGGCAGATTTGATAAATTAGGGAAAAGGCGATCGTGGCAATAATTTTTGGCTAGAAAATGATAATCTACTATCCTTGAAGCAATCTTTTATATTTAACGCCACTCACTGATGAAACCAGACTCCCTTGATACATCTGTTAATCTTCCTAGCTTGCTACAAAAGCTCTTAGATAAACAATCTCTTTCTCAATCTCAAGCAGCCCAACTCATGTCAGGATGGCTCAAAGAAGAGATTCCCCCCGTATTATCAGGAGCAATTTTGGCTGCAATTCAGGCTAAGCAAGTATCAGCAGCAGAACTGGCAGGGATGGCGCAAGTACTAAAAGCTCAATCGCTGCAACAAGAAAATATTCAACATGATTTTCCTGTCGTAGATACTTGTGGAACAGGTGGAGATGGCGCGTCTACTTTTAATATTTCTACCGCTGTCGCGTTTGTAACTGCGGCTGCGGGGGTCAAAGTTGCTAAACATGGTAATCGTTCAGCCTCTAGTAAAGTCGGTTCAGCAGATGTGTTGGAATATTTGGGGGTAAAGCTTAATGCTTCTAGTGCCAAAGTTCGCTCCGCACTTGATGAAGTGGGAATTACTTTTTTATTTGCTCCTGGTTGGCATCCAGCGATGAAAGGGGTTGCACCTTTAAGGAAAACTCTCAAAATAAGAACAGTATTTAATTTATTGGGGCCTTTGGTTAATCCTCTATGTCCTACAGGACAAGTGATCGGTGTTTATGATGGTACTTTTGTTGCCACTATGGCAGAAGCTCTCAATAAGTTAGGCACTCCTCAAGCAATTGTTTTACATGGTAGAGAAAAACTTGACGAAGCAGGGTTAGGGGATGCTACAGATTTAGCAATGTTAAAGGATGGCAAAGTAACTTTATCTAGTATTGATCCCCAAGAATTGGGTTTTCAGTCAGCATCATTATCTGCCTTGAAAGGTGGAGAATTAATTGAAAATGCGGAAATTTTACGAAATGTTCTGCAAGGAAAAGGTACTAAGGCGCAACAAGATGCTGTGGCTTTGAATGCCTCGTTTGCCTTACAAGTAGGGGAAGTTGTAAATTTTGGTAATCACGAACAGGGAATTGCCCAAGGGAGGGAAATTCTTGCTAGTGGTGCTGCTTGGGAAAAACTAGAGGAATTAATCAAATTTTTGAATCTTTAAGCTAATAGTGGGTAGGGACGAACTGATTAATGCCTGTACTGCCCTATCCTGCATTACAGAAATTCCCAGAGGTCTCTTTTCATCTTTAATTTGACGCAAATAGAATCTATACTGATTACTTAGTATTTATTACTTGAGGACATCGTGGTTGTTAATATCGGTTTATTAGGACTTGGTACAGTCGGCACAGGAACAGCAGAGATTATCTTAGACAACGAAGGTAGACATGCTCTACTAAAAGAAATTGTGATCAAAAAAGTCGGAGTGCGATCTCTTGATAAACCGCGTCAAGTTAAGCTACCACCAGGCGTAATGACTACAGATTTACCCGCAATCGTTAATGATCCTGAAATCGACATTGTCGTAGAGTTATTGGGAGGATTAGAACCAGCGCGGACTCTGATTCTCCAAGCTATTGAGCAGGGAAAACATGTGGTAACAGCAAATAAAGCGGTGGTTGCTCTCTATGGAGATGAAATCTATACCGCAGCTAATAAAGCAGGGGTTTACGTAATGTTAGAAGCCTCTGTTGGCGGAGGAATTCCTGTGGTTAAACCCCTTAAACAGTCTTTGGGAGTCAACCGTATTACCAGTCTCATTGGCATTATTAACGGCACTACTAACTATATTCTGACTCGCATGGCAGCAGAAGGAGCTAATTTTGCTGATGTGCTGGCTGAGGCTCAAGAACTGGGTTACGCTGAAGCCGATCCCTCTGCTGATGTTGATGGTGGAGATGCGGCGGATAAAATTGGTATTCTAGCGGCGATCGCTTTTGGCGATCGCATTAAGCGAAAAGATATTTTCTGTGAAGGAATTCGCCAAATAACGGCCACTGACATTAGTTATGCAGAGCAATTAGGTTTTGTGATTAAATTATTGGCAATTTCCAAAAGCACTACGACCCCAGCTTTAGAAGTCAGAGTTCATCCTACCTTAGTTCCCAAAGATCATCCTTTAGCCAGTATCAATGATGTCTATAATGCTGTTTTGGTAGCAGGAGAACCCCTAGGGCAAGTGATGTTTTTTGGCCCTGGTGCGGGGAAAGGAGCGACTGCTAGTGCAGTAGTGTCCGATATTGTTAATATTGTGGGCGTTCTCATCAGCAGCGGCAAAGAACATAAGTTAGATCCCCTTTTGAGTTGTTCTCATCAACATTATGCCGATCTTGTTCCGATAGAAGAAATTGTCACTCGTTTTTATGTTCGTTTCCTCTGCCAAGATGTCCCTGGTGTAATTGGTTATTTAGGGACTTGTTTCGGTAACCATCAGGTAAGTTTGGAATCAGTCGTCCAGATTGGTTTCAAAGAAGGATTAGCGGAAATTGTTGTCGTAACCCATGATGTAAAAGAAGGTAATTTCCGTCAAGCTTTAGCAGAAATCACAAATCTTGATGCTGTAGCTGCCATTCCCAGTGTCTTAAGAGTCTTATAGCTAGATTAGTTTTGAGTAAGTAGCTGTGCTTCAAGAAAAAACTTAAGCCTAACAAATTAACCTTAATTTGAATATTTATTTTTCACCTAAAAATCATTTCTGCAACATTACTTATCACTTAAAAAGTAAAAGACTTGCTTAAATTGACACACAGAGGCTTATTGTAGCTCAAAATAGTTAAACAGATAGAGAAGGAGTAACAAAATCATGCTACCCTATGGATTAGCGATCGCTGTTGGTTTAAGTAGTTCTATATTGTTCTTGATAGCCTTCTTGATGCCCAAAATTCATCGCCAAGATGACTTTTTTTGGAGCGGTTTAGGCTTTTTCTATGCTTTGGTATTGTGGTTCTGTGCACCTCAACTAAAAGGTGCGATACTCTTAGGGCAGGTAGCAGCAGCAGCTTTACTAATTTCCTATTCTTGGCAAGTGATCGCACTCAGAAAAGCAATTATCGATCCTAGCCAACAGCAGAATTTAGATGGATTTTCCATCCTAGGTTTTATCGGGGGATTTTTCAATCGTTCTCCTAAGGTTGCAGAATCTAAACCCGAGGCAGTTGAGAAAGTAGGAGGAGTTGAAGCGGTTAAGGAAGTTGGAAAAGTAGAGAAAGTAGAGGAAGTTAGTCAGACTAGCATTGAAACGCAGGAAGAAAATGTTCCTATTGCTGCGGTCACTGAAGACAATGTTGTAAATGAGATGGTAGATAAAATTCTGGAAACTCCAGAAGAAACTACTGCTGAGACTACAGAATTAAAAGACGATACCGTAATTCAATCGCAAGATAATAGTGTCATTCAAACAGAAGAATCAACTAGTTCGGCTGCCAATCAAGATGTTCCCAGAGAAACAGCAACCGAAGTTGACTCTGAACCAGAATCTACTATGACCTCAAGTATTTCTGAGAAAATCGATAAAAAACCAGGTTTGTTTAATAAGTTGCTCGATTTTGGCAATAAAGAGCCACAATCTTCCTCTTCAAATATATCTCCAGACAATACTCCGTCTCTAACAAACACTAAATTAAGTGATCTTTTAGATGAAGATGGGGCAGAAGAAACTAAGTCTGAGGAAAAGCCAGACGCGATTAGCGAAGTGGATACTGCAGTGAGCACAGAAGCTACAGTAATAGAAGTAGAAGAAGAAACCAATTGGGATTTTCTCGACGAAGAACCAGAAACTATTCCAGAAGCAACTGCGATCAAAGAAGAGGATTTAGCCCCAGAGTCAGTTAGTAAATCTACGGAAGTAACCGGTGAACCAACCACATCTGTTGACCAAGAAGAAGATTTAGCCCCAGAGTCAGTTAGTAAATCTACTGGAGAAACTGGTGAACCAACCACATCTGTTGACCAAGAAGAAGATTTAG
>JASJDR010000304.1 GCA_030065615.1 Xenococcus sp. MO_188.B8
CAAGATTCCATAAGCGAAGTGGTGAATGGATATTGTCTGGCGGTACGGAGTGCTTTAACTGATGATGGTCATCCCCCCTTGGATGCTCCAGGAGTAAGACTTTATGAACGTTTAACCAAGATTGATGGGAGCCTTAAAAGGTTAGAAAAAAGCGCACCGCCCGCGCTGAGGTCTCCTCAGCGTAAGGACGGAGCAAGCAGGGGCATCTTCCCTCACCATTAATCAAATTAAAGCGTATTTTAGAGAATGGTCTCAACCAAAATGTTGCACATTGGTCGGAGTTAACTCTTGCGATGAAGTGGATTCATCAAGCTGCAACCATTCTCGACAACGAAGAAGAGCTTCCAGTTTTATTTGTTCAACAACGTTTTGGCGCTTGGATAATCTTTATGTCTGACCATAGAGAACAACTTGGTTCTCTTGGCGATTCTATGAACCACTTGCTCAAAATCACTCGTAGCTATTGGTCTGGCTTGTTTCATTGTTATCAAGTTGAGAATTTACCCAAAACGAATAACGATTTAGAACAAGTGTTTGGCTCTTTTCGTCATCATCAAAGGCGCACTACTGGTCGCAAGAAAGCTCCTGCTTCGCTATTAATTCGTGGTTCTTCTCGTTTGATTTCAGCCGTAGTTACTCGCATCAAAACTTTCACCGCAACCGATTTAGCTACTGTGGACTTAGTTGCTTGGCGAGATCAACGTTCACAGTTGGAACTACTTCGAGAAAAACGTCTTCAACAACGTCGTTTTCGCCGTGACCCAGAAGATTATTTACTGAAATTAGAAACCAAATTCATCCAGTCAATTTTGCCACCCTAGTTTTTTTTGACGTTACGGACTTCCAAATAAAAAAACACCCCACTTCCATCCTAATTAATTTACAAGGATTTTATTGAGTTGATCATGAGTTTTGCCTACCCTACTTTACTTTAACAATTCTCTCAAGTAAAGGTAACTCTCTAGGTCTTTCAGGAGAAGATAGTAAGATTGCTATAGCGCCTAAGATGTTCAAAAATAACTAATAATTGATTCAAAATCTTGTAGTAAAATATCTGTATTTTCAGAAGTGAAAACTGGAACATGGACAAAAATAAAGGTTACTTTAAAATCAGAAAGTTGGATATATTTTAAGACATTATAATATAAGCTAAAGACAGCTTAATATTTAGTAGAAAGTAATTGCATAAGGGTCATTTCCATAACATCAGTTGTTTGACCTGAAACGCTAAATAATAATGCTTCCCGATATACTCTCCCAGCCGAATTATTAAGATAATTTGCTGCTCCACTCGAAACAATTACTGCTGCTTGAGAACAACGTTGTGCTAAGTGAATTGCTTGGCTACGAAGTTTTAATTTAGATTCATAGGCTGTTTCCCTAGAATCTAAAACATCAAACATTGCCTTGTTACAAGCAGTAACTTCTTGCTTTAGAGACTGCCAAGATTGTTTGATAAATTCTAATTGTTTTTTCTGATAAACTTGCTGCAAAATATCTAAAGCTGCATAGGCACATCCTAAAGCAAAAAATCCGTGATTCATGATATTTTTACGACTACTGTAATGAATCGAATCTTTAGGTTTTACATTAAGAACTAGATCTTTGGAAAGTAACCAATTGTCTAATTTTGCTGTTACTGTATTAGTTGCCGTCATCGCAATTAATTCTAGAGGAGCACTAAATTTAATACTTCCTCCTGATGATTGAATTTGATTTTTAAAAGGCAACATAGCATAAACTTCTTGGCCATCAGGTAAACTAGCACCAATAATAAAATTATCAAAGAAATCAAAACCAGTAATCCAAGGAACTTCTCCTGATATAATATATCCTTGGTCAACTTCGACTGCTTTGACCATTGGTTGACCAGAACGACGCAAATGAGAAAAACCTACCCCAACTAATTTTTCACCAGTTTTCATATAGGGTAAAAATTGTTTTTGAAGTATTTTATTATTACAAGAAGCTAGCTTCGATGCTGCACTTTGATGCTGAGTTTGGAGAAATAACAAAGCTCCAGAATATCTGGCGACTAAAATCTGAAAATGGGCATAATCCTGCGCTGTAAGACCAGAACCCCCTAAAGCTTGAGGAACTTTTAAAGCCAGAATTTTTAATTTGCCTAGATCTTGTAATGCTTGTTTGAGTTGAACTGGATCTCGATCTATCGCTGCTGCTTGGGATATTATATTTTGTTCTAAATAATTTTGGGTAAGGTTTAAGATATTCATTTGTAATGGATATTGGAACTGTATATTGTTGAAATCATAGAATTTATGAAAATCCAAATCTTAAAACTCGACGAATCAGCAACTATTCCGCAGTATAGTCATCCAGGAGATGCCGGACTTGATTTATTTTCGATCGCAGAACAAACTATCTTACCAGGAGAAGCCAAACTAATACATACGGGAATTGCGATCGCCCTACCGCCTGGTACTGAGGCTCAAATCCGCCCCAGAAGTGGACTAGCACTAAAACATTCGATTACGGTATTGAATAGTCCAGGAACGATAGATGCGGGTTATCGTGGCGAAATTGGCGTTATTTTAATCAATCACGGCAAAAATCCTTTTCAAGTTGTATCTGGGATGAAAATTGCCCAAATGGTTATTGCATCAGTAATTAAAGCGGAAATAGAAACCGCTGAGAACTTGAGTACTACTTCCAGAGGAAGCGGTGGTTTTGGCTCTACAGGAGTTGAATAAGTTTTTCTTTGAAATAATTGATTCCTTTAAAGACCAAAAATGCTTAAGATGAGAAAAGTAACATAATTATCAGCTCCTGTCATGGGAAGCGTTACAAAAAGTAACTACCTCTAAAAAAATTTATAGAATGAATCAAATTGCAACTGTGACTAATCTTAAAACTGTTTCCGATACTAAAAGAGCTTTCTATACTCATTACAACAAACCAATTAATTCAGTTTACCGCCGAGTAGTCGAAGAACTCTTAGTAGAAATGCATTTGTTATCAGTTAATGCTGATTTCGAAAGTGATCCCATTTATTATTTGGGAGTGGTTAATTGTTTTGAGCGTTTAATGCAAGGATATCAACCAGACAAGGATAAAGAAGCGATTTTTAATGCACTTTGTCGTTCCGTAGATGGAGATCCAGAATCCTATCGCGCTCAAGCAGGAAATTTACTGGCGATCGCAAAAGAAAAATCTCTAGAAGAATTAGTTTCTTGGTTAGGTAATCCTACAGCTATTGAAGGCTCAGAAAATATTGTTGATACTCTCAAATCAATTGCCGCCAATTCTAATTTTAAATACAGTCGTCCTTTTGCTATTGGTATATACACACTTTTGGAAGAAGCTGATTCCCAATCGCTCGAAGATAAAGATAAACGCAATCAAATCTTTGAGAATATCGCGAAAACTTTGGTTTTACCAGAAGAGAAAATGAAAAAGGATCTCGATCTATATCGTAGTAATCTCGAAAAAATGGATCAGGTTCTCAAAGCAATTGAAGATACTCTTCAAGCTAGTCGCAAACAAAGAGAAAAACGCGCTCAAGAAAAGCAAGAAAAAGAAGCCGCTGCCCAAGCAACAGCAGAACCAACAGCAGAATCTAAGGAACAAGTGGAAGCTGATTCAAAAGTAGAAGAAAAGTCAGGAATAGAACTTGATAAATAATTAATAGTTAATAATTGACTATTTTTAGGTGTTTATTTTTCCTTAATTAAACACAGATTATAGTTAATACATTTTTTTTAGAATATTAGCTATTGTAAACAAAGAAAGTCACAGTAAGTATTTGGGGGTAAACACCCCTTTTTTTATCATTAGGCTCCCAAGGCAAAGTTGTTTACAGATTTTTTCTATTGCCTAGTTACTAATATCTAATTCTTAATCTCTAATCCCCTATGACTCCAAAAGATAAATCTTATTGGCTAACCAATGCTCATATTCCAGAAAGTTTAATTCCTCAAAACAACTATAGTCACAAAACTAGAGAAGGATTATGTCTGGTCGATATTTTGATAGAACAAGGTAAGATCGAGCAAGTTATTCCTACAAATACCATTCAATATAATAATATTGAGCAAATAAATTTACACAAAAAAATAATTTTACCTTGCTTTATTGATCTCCATACTCATATAGATAAAGGTCATATTTGGGAGCGATCGCCAAACTTAGACGGCACTTTTGATACTGCTTTAAAAACTGCACTTGATGACGAACAAAAATATTGGCAAACAGAAGATGTTTATCGTCGTATGGAGTTTAATCTTAAATCTGCTTATGCTCACGGAACAAAAGCGATCCGAACTCATATCGATTCTTTCAGTAAACAAGCAGATATTAGTAAACAAGCAGATATTAGTTGGCAAGTTCTGGGAGATTTACAACAAAAATGGCAGGAAAAAATTACTCTTCAAGGAGTTAGTTTAGTTAGTAGCCTCGATTATTATCAAACTGATCTAGGGGTCACTTTAGCTGATAAGATCGAGGAAGTAGGTGGTATTCTGGGGGGTGTCGCTTACACAAATCCCGATCTTGACCAGCAACTTGATACAATATTTCGCTTAGCGACAGAGAGAAACTTAGATTTAGACTTCCACGCCGATGAAAACGGCGATTCTAATTCGATTTGCCTACAAAAAATTGCTCAAACAGCAATCCGTTATCAATTTTCAGGAAATATTACCTGCGGACATTGTTGCAGTTTAGCGGTACAGCCACCAGAAATTCTAGCTAAAACTATTGACTTAGTAAAACAAGCCCAGATAAACATTGTTAGTTTACCGATGTGTAATCTCTATCTCCAGGATCGACAAGTAGATGGCACAACTCCCTATTGGCGAGGAGTTACTAAAGTTCATGAACTGCAACAACAGGATATTCCTGTAGCTTTTGCTAGCGATAATACCCGCGATCCATTCTATGGTTTTGGCGATCTGGATATGTTAGAAGTCTGGTCACAAGCCGTCAAAATTGCTCATTTAGATACACCCTATGGAAACTGGATCGATAGTGTTACGAAAACTCCCGCTCAGGTAATGAAGCTAGCTGATGCCGGAACCATAGAGCCTGGATTACCAGCAGATTTAATTATCTTTAAAGCTCGTTATTTCAGCGAGTTACTATCGCGATCGCATCATGATCGGATAGTCTTACGCAATGGACAACAAATCGATACTAGTTTACCCGATTATGCAGAATTAGATGATTTACTTGGAATTTAAAATTATTCTTCAGCAGAATACCAGCCAGCCGGGATAACCTCGAAATCCCAGATATCTTTGAATACATACATTCGTTCGATGATTTCATGCTGCTCTAGAGCGCCCTTATTTCCTTCTCGCCAATCTTTTCTGTCGACTGTTCCCATTACAAGATATTCATTTTGACTTAGTTTAGTCCCTAAAGCCATAGCTATGTATGCTTCAATTTCCTGTTTCTTGGCAATGATTAGATCGCAGTTGATACAATATTTGCACTTCTTATTGAGGAGGAAAAGCTGTCGCGGCTCGATGTGAATTACCAAGGGATATTTACGGACTTTCGTTGGAATATCACAGTTGGGACATTTGGTAAAAGCACAATCAGTATAGGGATTAAGAAAAAACTTATGACGTTTCTGTTGTTTCTTCTTTGAGGAATTTTTTTTCTTAGTCATTTGTCTAAGTTCTTAAAATCATTTACTTGAAGATTTGATTCGCAGTAAGTTGCAGTTGGGGAAAATTAACAGACGCGATCGCATCATCGCCTGTAAACAGGGTCTCGTCGTAAAGTCCCTGATTGAGAATTAATACTGTTACCTGCTGAATTTGGGGATCGACAATCCAATATTCACTAATTCCCCTAGCGGCATACTCAGACCTTTTATAGCGATAATCTCGATCTTGATTGACTTTACCAGGAGAAACCACTTCTACGACCAAGGCTGGAGGCGGCATGTCAGAAATAATTGTACTCCGTCCACTGCGATACAAAGCATCAGCTAAATTTTCTGTAAGTACCATCAGATCTGGTAACCGAACAGTTGTCCGACTACCACTAACTACAATTTCTGTATCCTTACAACGAAGTAGACGAGGGGTGACAAATTGGGCAAATATTAATAGCAGCTTAATAGCGATCTCGGCATTTTGAGGATTTTCTGGGGGCATTTCTGTTAAAGTTCCCGCCACTAATTCATAATGTTTCTCAATGTCATTATTGTGATTTAAATATTCTTCAAGAGTTAATTTTTGGGAGGCGATGGTCATTGGTTTAGGGCAACGAACTACTAAAATAATATCAATAGTTCGATAAAAATGATAAAAGACGGCTCATCTTTTCTGTAAAACAGCAAATATCGCGATCGCATCATGATCGGATTGTCTTGCCCAATAGTTAACAAATCGATACCAGTTTACCCGATTATGAATAGTAGGGTGGGCATTGCCCACCCTACAAATAATGTATATGGTCTTAATACTAATTGTCTTAGATTAGCAATTATTAATATAGCTAATTCAAGATACTATGCAATCGCATTTGCAGAAAAATCCTATTGGTTTCGTGTGTACTTTTGCCAGTATTTTAAAATAAAATAAATCTGTAGTTATTGTTTAACGAGATTTTTTATGTCTGGATCATCTTTTACCGATAAAAACGATTATTGCTAGTCGTGATTAATTTTCAATTTCTTTTGATCACAAGGATTAGGATTAATATCAGTTGGTAGTGCGAGCATCTTGCTCGCGAGTGTGGCTGTCCCTTTGAATAAAATCTCCGACGCTATTAATAGTAATTTTTCGACCTATCCCAGTCTTCTAAAGGGATGCCCGGCTCTTCAGGATCGGCATAATATGCGTAAGGCTGTTTTTTTGCTAATGGATTAGAAGAATATTCTTGTTTTTCGTTACCATTAGTAACAATTTCAGAAAACTTATTTTCAATGGCTTCATTTAATATTTCTGAAGCAAGCTGCTCTACAGATTGTTGTTTTTCCGCCGCAGCTTTAATCAAAAGTTCTTGATCTGGAACATCCAATACCGTTCCATCTACTGCCATCACTCTTAACCCTCCGAGAAATGCGCCTGGGGTTTTCGCTGTTGCCTGGGGTCTGGCAATCGAATTAAATAATCGACTCATCACTTGACATCCTAGCTTTTGTCTAGCTGTGGTAATCGAAGAACTATTCGGCATTTGCCAATATTGACGAGCGACCCCGCGTCGGCGTAAGACGCAAGGGAACGCGCGAGTCGTGTCCTAATTTCGTCCACTGTCTATTTAACCCATTCACCAGATTCTTCAGTACGGTTCCCATTGAATCTGATGACCATAAACTCATGGCAATTACTAAACAGACCACCAAACTTGCGGGTAATTTCCGTTTTCGTTCTTCAACACTATTGCTTTTTTCCAATTCTTGGTCAATTATTTCTGGCGAGATTACTGTTTGAATTGCTTGGAAAACTAATGATGCTTCCAACTTCGGGTTAATCAATGAGAATTCTTTGAGCTGCACTTTTTTCTTTTCTGAAAATCATCCTCACTTTACTTGATTTTGGGCTTAAACAAGAAGTATTGG
>JASJDR010000079.1 GCA_030065615.1 Xenococcus sp. MO_188.B8
ATTTATGCCAGCGCAATCTGCAGTTGGATCTATTGAAACAAAAGGCTTTCCCGGCATACTCGCAGCAGCAGATGCAATGGTGAAAGCAGGTCGAGTAACCCTTGTTGGTTACATTCGAGTAGGTAGTGCACGCTTTAATATTAATATTCGTGGGGATGTTTCTGAAGTTAAAACTGCTATGGATGCAGGAATTGAAGCCGTGAAAAAAGCTGAAGGTGCAACTTTAGAATCTTGGGTTATTATTCCTCGTCCTCATGAAAATGTAGTTGCAGTCTTACCTATTGACTATAACGAGACAGTTGAACCTTACCGAGAACGGGTAGAAGGAAGAGTTTTACCCATCGCGAGTAATTAGAAGAGTAATTAAAACTGGGGTGGGCGACGCGGAGCTAGTCCTAAAGGATACCGCTACGCATATGCTTTAGTGCATTGCCCACCTTAACTGTGTTCTTAGCTGAAAATTAATCAAGTGACAATCTTCTTCTTAAGGCACTGAAATAGAGAAAAATAGGTAATTGATAATATTCAATGACCAACCATAATACTATTAATAAATGGGTTAAGGGAGTTAGAACAGTCCAAAATAAGGGTAACCAGGATAAGGGACTATTTGGTGTAGTAGGGAAAATATAAGCTCCCAAAGCAACAATCATCGTCGGCAAAGCGACAAAAGTTAATCCTAAAATTAAATAACTCCAGCTTAATTTAGTTCCTTCCCTTTGAATTCCTTTCCAATTATTACCATTCCAGTACCAAGTTAAGGGAAGTTGGCTATCCGCCATTTTTATTAATTGCTTGTCAAAGTTTGTAGTAAAGATATGTTGACAAAAGTTACAGGCAAAAGCTTCCATCAATGGCATTGCGGTTACTTTTCCGTGACGACATACGGGACAAGGATATTCTCCTTGGTCGTAAAAACGATTGCTTAAGTCAAACTCGCGCATTCCACCCATGAGAGATCGGGGTTGCTCGTCAAAATTTCTCGACATATTCTTATAAGACAAACTAATTAAGCTAATTCTAATTAAGAAAGTAGCAGTATTCTATGATTCGTTAATTGATTATAAAGATATATCTTGTTAGTCAAAACAGTTTTTGACATTTCTTTTAAGAGTCTTTACATAAATAAACTTTTTGTAGAAGTTGGGAATAGGTTTAAGTTCGCTTATAACAGCTCATGACGTTAATGCCACTCGCCTTTTTATTAGTTGGTCTAAAGTTAAATAGCTCAGCAGTGGAGGAGTTTCGACCTGAAGCCTCAGTGTAGCAAAGTATTAAGATTAGATTCGTCGGGCTGAAAACGTAATGTGAAAGATCAAAAGCGATCGCTTTATGCTCTCTAAGTTTCGGTCAATCTGGGAATCAATTGAGCCAAATTACAAGGACGATTGCGAGAATCGAGTTGGTCTTGAATAATGCTCCATCCTGTTTGACAAGCACCACTAGAACCAGGAAGACAAAAGATATAAGTCCCATTAGCTACGCCAGCAAGAGTTCGAGACTGAATGGTCGAGGTTTTAATCTCCTGATAAGAGATCATCCGAAATATCTCACCAAAACCTTCAATTTCTTTATCTAATAGTGGTTTAATCGCTTCTGGAGTGCAATCTCGTCCCGTAACTCCCGTACCACCAGTGGTTAAAATTATCTGAACAGATTGCTCCGCAATCCACCTACTTATGACAGCGCGAATTTGGTAAATGTTATCGGGAACAATGGTTTTTTCTGCTAAGTAATGTCCAGCTGTTTGTAAGTTATCAACTAATATTTTGCCTGATTTATCATCGGCTTCTGTTCGCGTATCAGAAACAGTCATTACTGCAATTTTTAAGGGAAGTAAAGATTCGTCTTGGTTCATATTTATTACATCAACTAAAAATTAATATCGCGATCGCTATTTCAGAATTGCTAGTTCAGAATAAGCAATTGTTGTTAGATTATTAGTATCCATTGTTGCGATTTTTAACAAAACCTAATTCTTGGTGGTTTCACCTATTTTTGCATACCAATGTAAATACCACCTCTCTTCTTCTTATTAATAAATCCTGAATATTGTTTTAGGGCTATATGCGATCGCTCTAATTTTCTCTATATCGGATAAATCAAATTAGGGTGATCGCTCTTAAATCTCTAATCTCTACAACTTACAAAAATTAAACCGCGTCTAGTTCGAATATCTTTTAATTATTATAAATCTGGGAATGCCGATTTATAAGCCTAGTTAAAAACAATTGTATAACTTGATAAGATAAAAGTTTTTTCCTTATTCCTACCTTCCTCAGCCCTTTATTTATAAAGAAGTTACCTATTGATGGGGATTTGTGCTATCCTGTTTCAGGACGTAAATAAATTTATGTGCCACGGGATGTAGCGCAGCTTGGTAGCGCGCCTGCTTTGGGAGCAGGATGTCGCAGGTTCAAATCCTGTCATCCCGATTCTATACATAAATAAGGTTGCAGTCTTATAGTTCATATTGGGATCTGTAAATTTAATTTGGTATTACTTACTAGAACACCGATTCAGTATTCAAAAAGCAGGACTGATCTACTGTTGAGAGATTTGAGTCCCTCATAATTACAATCAAATAAGTTCTCGATAAATGCTGGTCAATGAGGTATTTTAGTAAAGATTTTGTTGGAGGGAAAACTGCTCGGTAAAATAAGCAAAAATCATCAGAAGAAAAGTAGCAAATACGACCAGAAACTTGGAATCCGCCTATTGACTTGTCCCCGAAAGAGGAAAAAATTGTGAAACTCATTAAAAGAGCCAAGCTCTTTACCTTTTTACGGAAAATTCGCCACTTATTGTTTGACAAGGCATTTCTTAAAGATATTGATTTTTAAAATAACATACCTTGCGATCGCATTTCATCCTCACAAAACAAAAAAACCTCGGCGCGTACACCAAGGTCGAGTAGGAAAAATCACAATTAGGAGCAATCAATGTTGACGAGCGACCCCGCGTCGTTTTACGGCGCTAGGGAACGCGCGAGTTGTTGTTTTTGTTGCGTTAGGTTGTCTCAAACAATTTGGCAAACCACAAAGGAACTTAAAACTAATGATTTATAAATAATGAATAGGGTGCAGTTACTTAAGATATGCATTAAATTTCAGATTGCTTAAAAGCAAATTATAGCGATCGCTCTCTGACTCTGAGGATAATCAAAATCCTAAATAAAACTACAGCGAAGATGTTGGCAGGGAATTGTGAGCTAGCAAGAGGCGATCGCCTTTGAACAGAAAGCGATCGCAAAGTTATTTGATATTCATCTTTTATCAAAGAAGGTAAAGAACTTATACGGCGATCTATTTGGTCGCGGATATTCTTAGAGATTTAGCATTTGTTCAATGTTTGACTGCCAAGTGCTCGATCCGTTGGCCATAAAGCAATACCACCATTAATTCGATCTCTCCGCCGGTAACTACTCAGAGAAATTTTAGCTAGAGATTCTTTACTGAGTTGCTTAAACTCTGTCGAAGTTTTTTGAGCTTTACGAGTTTTAGAAGAATCCATATTCACCACCTAATGATTACCTATTTTTCCTTTCATTCTAGAGAAGGTAAAGCTCTAATATTATTACGAATTGTTACAATATATTGCTTTTTGAATTATAATGTGTTAATAACATTTTCTCTAATGGCTTGTTCCGTGCTAGGACACCGATTCAGTAATCAAGAGCAAATCATTAATTGAGAGGGATAGGGAAGCAAAAGAGAGATAGCGGTGCGACCCCCACCCTTCCTTGTCCACCCCCTCTCCCCACAATCTCTACCTTCTTCCCACACTCCCCCCTCTCACCTAACTAGTAATTTATAAATACTGAATCGAAGCTCTAGCAATCACCTCAGCTCTCTAGCTTTAGCTCTAACCACTTGGCAATATAGCGACTCTTCTTCATAACGCGATCTCGAAGAGATCCGCTTTGCGGGTCGCTTAGCGCCTCGCTTTGCGAGACCACGAAGTGCCAGGCTTCGCCTGAGCGCTGCCCTGACTATAGGCGATCGCCATTATACGACAAAAACAAAAAACCTCTGCATCAACCCCAAGGTCGAGTCAGAGGACAATTAGGAGAAATCAATGTTGACCCTCCGCTTCTTCTACTAATCAATAGATAGGCTTATTCGAGAATAATTGCACCATAAGTAATTCTTTATTTGATCATCATACGAAGTTTTTTGAATATTTTGCCTATTTTTATAGCCCTAAAATTTGATAATTGCTCATGTTTTATAAAATTTAATTAAGCCTTTTATTCTTCAGAGAAATTAATGATTAAGATGAGTAGTATAGAGAAATTCAAAGGAGAACAGCTATGTTAAAATTATGGAAGAAAAGAGCTTTTTTGTTAATTATTGTGACTTTACTTATTAGTCAAATTAGTTTCAATAGTGTTTTAGCTGAAGAAGTTATATCTAGCAATACTAATAATTTTTCATCCTCTAACATAGAAAATATCAATCCTAAAGCAGAAACTCAGATTGTTCCTTCGACTGAGGATAAAAAGGAAGTTGTACCTAGTAAAGAAAGCCAGGTTACCCCTAAAGTGGAGTCTTTTAGTGTCAATTCCTCTCGCCCTAGCGATCCTTACGAAAAGTATTTTGATGCTATCAAAAAATTTAATGAAGAACTATATGGAGAAAATGGATAGTATCAAATTCAAAGCTCTTAGCTGTTAGAAGTTAACTATTAGCTAAGAGCTGCTTGTTCAAGTTTATAGAGATGTGAGTTTCTAAATTGGTAAAGCTGGAGCGGAACAAGGAGAAGGTCCATTTTTTCCTACTTCAAATTGAGTCATCATTGAATGGTCTTCGTGAACTAGGTTATGACAGTGCATCATAAATTTACCTTCGATATAATCTCCATTTCTTCTCCCAAACTCGGCAATTACTCGTACTGTCTCGAAATGATCGATGCGGAACACATCTTTCCAGCCTCTTTCATAAGCAAGAGGTTTTCTACCATTGCGATCCAGAATTTGCCAATCAACAAAGTGAATATGTACTGGATGCATCCAACCACCATTATTGCTTAACTCCCAAATTTCGATGGCACCCGGTTTGGGATTAGCATCGACACGGTTTTTGTTCCACCGTTTGTTATTGATTAGCCATTGGGTTGAGCTGCGTTCGAAGCGGAATTTTCTAGTAGTGACTGCTTTATTAGGATCTAGTCTTTTAATGTCACGCAACTTCTGAGGAAGGGAGCTATTATCAGGTTCATCGCGATCAACATAAAAACGCATAATTGTTTGCATGCGAGCATCGGAATCAATATTGCTACTGTTGATAAATCCAGGATTTCGTAAGTATAGATCAGTGTCTAAGTCATATTGGGAAAAGTCGATGACAAATTCGTAACGCTCTGCTGGCGCAATTACGAGGGTTTGTAATGGTGAGGTTAGTTCTACTGGTGCACCGAGTAATCCGCAATCGCTACCAATAACATAAATTCTTTCCCCAAAGGTTAAGCCATTTTCTTTTTTACTAAGAACTAAATCATAGGTTCGCGAAGTTGAAGCATTTAATACTCGAAAACGGTATTTGCGTCTGGCTACCTTCATACAAGGCCAAGGTACACCATTTACTAAACTGATATCGCCGTAAAGACTTCTTTGTCCTCGGTCGTTGAAAATCAGTGAGCCATCATCAGCTATTCTCATGTCCTGGAGAATTAGTGGTACATCGTATTCTCCCTGGGGTAAATTGAATCGACGTTCCTCCTCATCTTCGACAATATACATTCCTGCTAGACCCATATAGACATTACGGGAGGTACGGTCAATAGCATGATCGTGATACCAAATAGTAGCAGCGCGATCATTAGGATAGAAATAATCTTTGAAATAGCAAGGACGAATTAAATCTTCCGCATAGCCATCATATTGAGGGAGAGAAGCCATTCCGTGTAAGTGGACAGAAGTATTAATAGGGACTTCTGTGCCATTCTCTTCAAATGTTCCTAATCTATTGATAAAACGAACCAGAGTATCTCGACCTTGGTCTTCGTCTCGGAAACCTCCTCTTTGTCTAATTACTGGTCCTGGGAATATTCCTTCGTAACCCCAGATTTCTGTCTTGAGTCCTGGGATAATATCAACTTGAGCCTTTTTCATGGTGATTTCGTAACAGTCTAGAGGACGTTCCCCACCTTCATAGCTATGTACCGGTTCAAGTAAACGTAGTCTTTTCAACGGATATTGAAAACGAGGAATTTGATGACTCAATTCTTCTTGCTTAAAAGTTGGAGGGGGGTTCTCCACTCTTGGAAAGTCAGGACAATTAGAGAGCGTTTGTGCTAAGGCTGAGTTTGATGACTCTAAAGGAAGCAGTAATCCTCCGACTCCAGTTAATCCTAATTTAATAGCTTCTCGTCTGTTTAGTTTCATTGAGCTTTTCCTAATTCATCAAGAACTTTTGTGAGATGAAAATCTGGGAAAAAGCGGGTTTAAAGTAGGTTTAATATTACTTATTGGGACTAATTGTAAGCTTGGCTTTTTTTAAGACTTAACATCTCCTATCTAATACTTAAGTCTATATTTCATATTTGCTACAAAATATCATTATTTTGTAAAAATAATTTACATAATATTCTATTTTGAGTTCACATTTATTTGATTAATAACTCTTGACTAATAACTGATAAACTAGAAAAGTTGTCAAAATCGCACATTCAGGAATTCGGGTGTTTTCTGATCAATTAAGAAGATTCCCCTGAATGGAGGATTAACCCGAAAAGGAGTTAAATAAATATG
Source organism: Xenococcus sp. MO_188.B8 (assembly GCA_030065615.1). GTDB lineage: Bacteria > Cyanobacteriota > Cyanobacteriia > Cyanobacteriales > Xenococcaceae > Xenococcus. The sequence goes on from JASJDR010000079.1 coordinate 6,752, forward strand.
CCAGTTGTTACTTTAGCTGAACTTCTAGAATCAGGAGTTCACTTTGGACATCAAACCCGCCGTTGGAATCCCAGAATGGCGCAGTATATTTATACTGCCAGAAATGGTGTCCATATCATTGACTTAGTACAAACAGCCCAGTTAATCGAAGACGCCTACGAATTCATGCGTAGTTCCGCTGAAAGAGGCAAAAAAGTTCTCTTTGTGGGAACTAAGCGCCAAGCTGCGGGGATTATTGCTCAAGAAGCTAGTCGTTGTGGTTCTTACTACGTTAACCAGAGATGGCTTGGTGGAATGCTGACTAACTGGGAAACTATTAAAACCAGAGTAGACAGACTAAAGGAACTAGAAAATCTAGAAACTACTGGTGCTTTAGAGAAAAGACCAAAGAAAGAAGGTTCTATGTTACGTCGCGAACTAGGTAAATTACAAAAATACCTAGGAGGCATCAAAACCATGCGTAAAGTGCCTGATATCGTGGTGATAGTCGATCAAAAACGCGAACATAATGCTATTTCCGAATGTCAGAAATTAAACATACCTGTCTTATCAATTTTGGACACTAATTGTGATCCTGATGTAGTTGATATTCCCATCCCTGCCAATGATGATGCGATTCGTTCGATCAAACTCATTCTTGGTAAACTAGCCGATGCGATTCACGAAGGTCGTCACGGTGCTGCTAGTGCGCAAGAAGATTACGAAGAATTTGACGAGGCGATCAGCGATGAAGATTATCCCGACGCAGAATATAGCGACGAGGTGATTGAATCCGAAGCAGAAGATTCTGATGCTGAAGATGAATTAGAAGATAATGAGGATCAAGATAGCGAAGAAGAGTAAATAGCGCCTTTAGGTCAAGGCAGAGGGCAGGCTAGTAAGGATAAATACCCAAAAAAAAGGTAAAAATTTTGGCTTACTGATAACTATTTGCTAGTTACTAGTTGCTAAAATTTTTTCTGATCCTTCATCCTTTATCCTTATATTTTATAAGGGTCATTTTTTCATAATTGATTTATAGAACAGATTAGGAACAAACAACATGGCGCAAATCTCAGCAAAATTAGTAAAAGACCTCCGCACTCAAAGTGGTGCCGGAATGATGGACTGTAAAAAAGCCCTCACCGAAACTGATGGTGATATGACTAAGGCAATGGAATGGTTGCGCCAAAAAGGTATTGCATCTGCTGGTAAAAAACAGAGTCGAGTGGCTGCTGAAGGACTAGTAGATAGCTATATTCATACTGGTGGACGGATTGGAGTTTTAGTAGAAGTCAATTGTGAAACTGATTTCGTAGCTCGTGGTGATCAATTTAAAGAACTAGTACGAGATATTGCTATGCAAATTGCTGCCTGTCCTAATGTCGAATTTATTAAAGTAGAAGATATTCCCGAAGCAGTTGCTGCTAAGGAAAAAGAAATCGAAATGGGTCGAGATGATTTGGCAGGAAAACCCGATAACATCAAAGAAAAGATTGTTGAAGGTAGAATTGGCAAGCGTCTTAAAGAGCTTTCTTTATTAGATCAGCCTTACATTAAGGATCAAAGCATCACCGTAGCAGAGTTAGTCACTAACACTGTTGCTAAATTAGGAGAAAATATTCAAATTCGCCGTTTTGATCGTTTTGTTCTTGGAGAAGGTATTGAAAAAGAAGAAACTAATTTTGCTGATGAAGTAGCAGCACAAACAGGAAAAAAACAAACAGATGAAGTAGTAGCGCAAACAGAGAAGAAACCAACAGAAAAGAAACCGACAGCGAAGAAATCAACAGCGAAGAAAAAGACAAAGAAGAAATAGTTGATAGTTAAAATCTCTTAGCTACTTGCTAAATAAGGACAAGAGTAGAGTTGATTTCTGCTTTTGTCTTTCTTTTTTTATCAAAAGAATTAAACATGAAATGCCTCAATCTATTTGCGACAACCATATTAATCCTGATTTTATTATTAATTAAAGTAAATCCTGTAGAAGCAGCAGAAGATAATTTGCCATCTTGGTATCACAAACCTATAGTAGAAGATGCTAAAGGAGATTTATATTATCCTTATTGGATGTCAGGGACTTGGCAAGTAACCAATATTTTAGAAGAACAAGTTGCGCCTTTAGCACCAGATATTATGTCTCCTGGTTTTGAAGATAATCAAAAATATATCGGTGAACCAATTGTCTTTCCTGTTAGATTTGGCCAAGAATATTATGTCCCAGAAAAAAGCTGGTTTTTTCCTCAATTAGTAACTATAGAAAATCCCGTAGTCGCCGATCGCGCTTTTAATGGTAAAAGTATAGTTAAAGCCTATTTGGGAAACGATAGCGTCTTGAGAGTAGTAGTAGATCCGCAAGATCCTAATAAGCAAATCACATTTCTTAAAGGGGGCATTAAATCTGTTTCTCAGGTAACAAAAAGAGCGGTAGAAGAGTTGAGTAGAGATCGCTTTATCGCAACGGAAGTTACCCAACAACTATTTAAATCTCCCAATAAAATATATCTCAACGAAGTAGAAACCACTTCCGATTATCATTTGCTAGATCCCCAAAATCTTGAAGCAATCCAGGTTACAGCCATTTATCTTTCCTCACAAGATCCCGATTATTTTCCAGCAGGCGATCGCCCTGTAGCGATTTATCGTTATCATTTAGATCTAGCTTTGATTAAAAAGTAATCCTTAAAAAAGCTCAAAACCCTAAGCTGTAAGCGGTAAGCTGGTTAATGTGAATTAACTGTGTTAGTTTACTTATTATTTATTATTTATTACTTAAATAAATTTCCCCATGAACTCAGAAATACCTCTCGGTTCGGTTATTGAAGGATCTTTAAGCAAAGGATTGGAAGTCAGACTCCATCCTGATATTTCCGTCGAAGATATGCGAGTCGGGAAGTTTCTGGTCGTTCAAGGTGTGAGATCTCGGTTTTTCTGTTTATTGACTGATGTGGCTTTAGGGACATCAAGCGATCGCATTTTAGCCAATCCCCCCGCGATCGAAGATAGTTTTTTACGGGATGTTTTGGCAGGAGGTGGGACTTTTGGCACAATCGAACTAGCACCGATGTTGATGTTTACACCCACAGCTACAGAAGAGGAGCGAAGAGAGAGCTTAAGCTTCGACGAAGCAAATAATAAATTAGCGGCTTTAGGAATGCCGGGTGGTACAGAATTAGAATTATTACCAGTGAAAACTATTCCTGCCCATTTTAGTCAGGTTTACGAAGCCACCGAAAGAGATTTTCGCTCCGTTTTCGGTTGGGAAGATGATCCTCATCACCGCAATTTTTCCATTGGTCAACCCCTAGATATGGATGTACCAATTTGTATTGATTTAGATCGTTTTGTAGAAAGAAGTAACGGTATTTTTGGAAAATCGGGAACAGGTAAGTCTTTTCTGACTCGTTTGTTAATTTCTGGCATTATTCGCAAAGAAGCTGCAGTGAATCTAATGTTTGATATGCATTCGGAATATGGTTGGGAAGCGATGAAGGAAGGCAAACAAGTAAGTACGGTTAAAGGTTTGCGTCAATTATTTCCTGGACAGGTAGAAATTTACACCCTAGATCCCGAATCTACTAAACGCAGAGGGGTTAGGGATGCTCAAGAGATGTATCTCAGTTACGAACAAATTGAAATCGAAGATCTTAAACTGGTGGCTAAAGAATTAGGTCTTTCCGACGCTGCGGTGGATAATGCCAATATTCTCTTTAATGAATATGGTAAACCTTGGATTACTCGTTTGTTGAATATGACCAATGAAGATATCAAGATGTTTTGTGAGGAAAAACAAGGACATCCTGGTTCGATTATGTCATTGCAGCGAAAATTAATGCGTTTTGACACCCTGAAATATATTCGGACTGCTTGTCCCCATAACTATATTGACCATATCCTACAATGCCTAGATGCGGGCAAGCATGTGATTATCGAATTTGGTTCCCAATCGAATATGTTGTCTTATATGTTGGCGACCAATATGATTACCCGACGCATCCATTCTAGTTATGTCAAAAAAGCCGATAAATTTTTACAAACCAAAAATCCTTTAGATCGTCCTCGTCAATTGGTAATTACGATCGAAGAAGCCCATCGTTTCCTAGATTCTAGTATTGTTCATCAAACGATTTTTGGGACTATTGCCAGGGAAATGCGCAAATATTTTGTAACTCTGCTAGTAGTCGATCAACGTCCTTCGGGGATTGATAATGAGGTCATGTCTCAGGTGGGAACTAGGGTAACTTGTTTGCTGAATGATGAGAAGGATATTGATGCTATTTTTACTGGGGTTTCGGGGGCGCAAGGTCTGCGATCTGTGCTGGCTAAGTTAGATTCTAAACAACAAGCTTTATTATTGGGTCATGCTGTTCCGATGCCAGTGGTAGTCAGGACTCGTGCTTATGATGCGCAATTTTATAGTGAGTTGGGTTGTAATGATTGGGAAAATACAGAAGATGATGCAGTTTTTGCTGCTGCTGAGTTAGCTAAAGCTGATTTAGGGTTTTAGAATTTGCTAGATTGTTTTTATCTCACGCAGAGACGCGGAGGCACAGAGAGTATGAGAGAGAAAATACTAGTGTTGGTAGTGATTGGATTAGAAAATTATGGAGATACAACTTAGTTCAGAACAAGAAAAATTTATTCAGGAAAAAATTACTAGTGGTGAATATATCAATGCAAACGAGATAATTTCCGAAGCATTAAAATTACTAGAACTCAGAGAAAGTAAAATCAAGGAACTAAAAGCACAAATAGCAATAGATACAGAACAAATTGCTCAAGGTAAAGTAACTGATGGCGAAGTAGTTTTTCAAAGATTACAAGAAAAAATTAATCATATTAGTCAAGAGTGATTATCTATGAGTAGTTATTCTTTTTCTGAAGAAGCGGTCAAAGATATTAATAGTATTTGTGAATATATATAAATAGTTAGACATTTTTTAGGTGATTTTTCATAATTACAAAATCAAGAATATCCGCAGAATATCGGATGTCTCTAATGAAAATTAGACTTATCATTAATGAATAGACTAAAGTTTAGCTAAAAAAATATCATTAAACAAGTATGGTTAATCAAAAAGCTCATGAACTACTTGGGACATTTGGGGAACTTATTAACATCCAAACTACGCCAATAAATAAGGAACAAAAAGATAAGTCTTCTGTAAAAAAAACAGCAGAGACAATGCAAAAGGTATTTATTAGTCATTCGTCTAAAGATAAAGCTTTTGTAGAAGAACTGGTAGAGCTTTTAGAACTAATAGGCTTGCCTGAAGAGTCTATCTTCTGTACTTCATTGGATGGGTATGGAATCGATATCGGCGAAAACTTTCTGGACACGATTAAAGAAAAATTAAACAATAATACCCTTGTTATTTTCTTGCTGACGCAGAATTTCTATTCAAGTCCAGTCTGTTTGTGTGAAATGGGGGCAACTTGGGTACAAACTAAAAACCATATCCCTATAATTGTTCCACCTTTTGATTTTGCTGATATCAAAGGCGTTATTCCACTTACACAGGGATTTAAGGTAAATGATAAACTAAAGCTCAATATTTTCAAAGAGAAAATTGAATCTGTTTTTGGTATTCAATCAGCTCTAGAGCAAAATCGTTGGGAACGAAAACGTGACCGAATTATTGCTAGGATTAATGAAAAAATACCAGCAGTTACTTGAAATAAAGACATCATAACAAAACTCAAAATATTTAGCTATCAAGCTAATTAAAAAGTATAAGATATAATTGATAATCTATATATAAGTACTCCCAATGTTATTCTTATAATGAATTTTGAAGTAGTGTATATAAAATATGAAACAAACTCAAAAATTTACGGCGATTATAAAACTAGAAAATGATAGTTATACCTCCCTTTATCTAGAGTTGGATATTGCTAGTCAAGGTTCTACAATTGAAGAAGTAAAGCAAAATTTAGTAGAAGCGATTGAGCTATTTTTTAGTTAGTTAATGATTACTACATCATATTTATTAAAAGCTGAATCGATAATCATAATCGTTATATAGTGTTTCTCAGATTCATGAAGTACGCTTTCCTGTTTCCCGTCCCCTAAAGCGTGCTCTTTTGTATCCCACTAATACAAAAACGGCTATGTGAGTAGTTATTATTTTTATGCCGAAGCTTTTTTTATTGAAGTATAGATTCTAGTAAGCTTCTTTCTTCTTTAGGAAGTTGTAGTAAAACTTTTCTGTCTCCTGGATTTTCTTTATATTCCACCGCAGTTTTTAGGAAACGCAAAGCAATTTGTAATTCTGGCTTATGACCTGCTATTTCTTGCCACACTTCTAGCCAAATTCTTGCAGCTTCATTACTAATCATATCAGACATTAGATTCGGAATATTATCAATAATTCCTTTGTTTATTAACGAAATTAGATGATATTTTTCGTAAGTTTCTACTAAAATTTTAAGTCGAGACTTCCAGATATTAGTTTTTTTAGTACTTTCCCAAATAATTTTGATATATTCTTGAATATCTCCTTTGTAAGTATCCTGATAGTTAGCGAATCGACTTAGCGACTCTTCTAAATTAGTAAGCCCCTCTTCCCAACGATTTAATTTAAATAAAACTTCAATTCTATTAAACCAAGGATAATTATCTTCATGATTAAGAGAAATTGCTTTATCGTAAGAATCTAAAGACTCTTGATATCTACCTAAATAATATAAAGTAACTCCAAAGTTATTCCAAGTGTTATGATTATCAGGATTAATTTCTAAAGCTTTATCATGGGATTCAATTGCATCTTCATACCTTCCTAACTTACCTAATGTAGTAGCGCGATTATTCCATAATACATAATTATCAGGTGTAATTTTTATTGCTTGACTAAATAGCTCTAAAGCCTTTTGATAATTACTTTTGTGTGATTCAAATATTCCTTGTGCTAACAAATTATTAGCATCTAATTCTTTATCAGATATAGATTTATTATATTCTTCCGACACAGCTAAAGCACGATTAATATATTCTCTTTCTAAACATTTTTCTGGAAGTATTTCTAATCTTTGCTTCAATTCTTCTTCTGTATACCAAATTCGCAAAAAATCAATAAATAATTTAATTGGTTCTCCTCGTTGTTTTTTAACTTCTAAGCAAATTCGCATTAAAGGTTCATGCAATTCATAGAAAGAAGCTCTCCCTAAAGATTCAGCAGTAACATAACCCTTAGCTCGCAAATCTTTCAATTGACCTGATGCAGTTTGATGGGTAATAAAACAACGTTGAGCTATTTCTTTTACCGACACAGCATTTCTGCGATCGCATAAAAACTCAATGATCTTTCTTTGTTGCGGCGATAACCATTGCATCCTTGCTTGATAATAGGGTGTCAATTCATCCAATGTTTGCATCACAGGTTTAACCAACTCATCCAAAGAATTACGACTTAGAAATTGAGAAAAGATAATATAAACTCGATGATTGCCCCCAGCTAAATGATGAATAGCTTTGATGCGATCTCTTCCTGTAGAGGACTGGATGAAAGATTCTAGTTCTGAGTCTTCCTGTAATTGAGCAATCTTAGTTAATAATTTTGTCGCTTCTTCAATTGTTAGCTTATCTAAATATTCAGTTGCAAAGAAACCATAAAAAGCAGCATCTTTCTTGGCAACTCCTGTAAACAAACTTTGTGATGTAGCAACTATAGTAATAAAATTATGATTCTGAATATAAGCTCGAAATTGTTTTTGTCCAATATCCTTTAAGCCATTAAATATTTCATCAAGATTCTCCGCTAATAATAGTAAAGTTTTACTTCCAACAAATTCCTGTAAGATTATTTCTCCCTGGTACATCGCATCATCAGAAGACATTTCGTATAGGGATTCTATCTTGTCATGGATTGTGGCTTGATATTCTGCTGGATATTCAATTGCTAAAGCTTGGAAAATTTTCATCAATAAATCTAACCAAGAACTTACTCCCCATCCGTCTTCCTTTAACCAAGCTATTAATAATTTATCCTGTAACTCTTTATTAGCTTTGAGACGATGATAAATTAATGCGATCGTATGAGTCTTTCCAATTCCTCTCATTCCTACTAAAAGACGAAAATGCTTACTTTCATCTACGCTACTATCACAAATTAATTCAACTAAATCCTGAGCTAGTTTATGACGCTGCACAAAAATTGCCTCTAAAGTTTCGGACGACATCAGGCTAGGAGTAAAACTTGAAAGAAAGCTATTTTTCATCTTATTTATAGAGAATAATAAATAATATTTCTGATTTCATATTTCCTTTGTTTACGCGATCGCGCAACTCAACCTACAATTCATAAATCTCTGGATAACTGCCAATATTTTTTCACTAACTCATATCGAAAACTATAGTTTTTATTTTCTTGAATTAGATAATAATCCTTTAGTAAAAGTCGTAAAATACTTCTCACTATTTCCTTATCTTGAATCTGAGGATTTAAAGATGATCTATTCCACAACTCATTAAAAGTTAAAGGCTCCTCAGTTGCCAAAATATCTAAAATTTCAAGAGTATAAACTTGCTGCCCTGAGTCATAATAATTATCAATTCTGCTTCGATAATGCTCCATTTGCCAAGGATTAAGCGGATCAATAAGAGAATCACTAATAACTTTGCTCACAATATCGCGATTAATTGAACCATCAATCAACTTGAGTTTATTAACTACATGATGAATATAAAAAGGAATACAACCAACAGTTTCTGCAATTTCTTTGGCTGTAATCTGGATATTCAGAGCCGCAATTTTTTCTCCTTGAATTAATCTAATAGTTAACTCTGTCGCATCTTCAATAGCAAGTGGCGGTACATCCATCGGATACATATCATTAATTGGTTCACCACTATAACCAGTTTGCTTTAATTTCTTAATGATATGATGTAATCCAATTGAGCCAGTAAATACCATTCTGACTTCAGGATAAGTCTGACGAAGAGATCTCAAAGTATCAAGTACTTCCATCGCGGCTTCTTGATCAACTTTGCCAACATTATCAAGCATAAACGGAATCTCATCCCACAGAAAAACTACTTGACAATCCTGATTTTCTACTAAGTCTTTTATAACGATAGTTAATAATTTTTTCCAATGAGTTTTAGCAATTGTTGGTAATTTAAAACCACTAATTTGCGTATCTCCCCATTGATTAAGAAAATTCCGTATTCCTTGTGCTACTTTCTGAGATTTGCTCAGATAAGTTTCAATATCTTGCCAGACTAATTCAACAAACTCTACAGGCGATCGCACATTTTCAACATCTCGGAAGATGATTAGCTGATCTGCATTTCCTTCTGCTGCCATCTTCCTAATAACAGTAGTCTTTCCCATCCGTCTTTCTGCACTCAAGGTCAAACTTTGTCTCTCTAATACTGACCATATATTAGTAATTAAGCGATCTCGTCCGACAACTTCATTAGGAGATATTGTTCCTCCTGGATTAGCTTTCATGTTTTTTGTATGTAAAAAATAACGTACGTTGATTTTAACGTACATTAAAAATAAAAAAATTATCTGCTGAAATAATAAGACGCTTGAAAAAAGAGACTTTTATCACTCAATTAGAGATAAATCTTGGATAAACTGAGGAATAACAACTCAGGTTTATCTTGAACAAATCAAAGAAACACATGGGTATCTAGTTGTAGATTCATTTTTTTAATGGTCGCTTGAGCCGAAGCAGACAATGCTTTTTTACGTTTATCCCAAATCGTGTCTTATACAAAAGCAGCTCAATGGTACGCAGGACTTTTAAAAGCGATCAAATCTCTAGTTAAAATGCCAAAACGTCGTCCTTTAGCACGAGAGAATAAGTATTTTAGTCAAGAAATTAGACAATTACTTCATCAATATCTAGCATCTGACCATTTTTTGAATTCAAAATTCAAACTCGCGCGTTCCCTAGATGAGTAAAACTCATCGGGGTCGCTCGTCAAAATTCAAAGTTCAAAATTGACCGAGAGGGGTGCTGAGGTTTCCTCGGCTTACCCAATCGAGGTGTTGAATTGATAATTGATAATTTTGAATTGGAGCGAAGCGACTTGACCTCACCATTGCATCCCCAATCAATTCTAATTAATTATTTACGTCTCTTAGTCGCTATGATAATTAGCGGATCGCATCTAGAAAATTATTATGGCTAAATATGTATTTGTAACGGGTGGAGTTGTTTCGAGTATTGGCAAAGGTATAGTTGGCGCAAGTCTGGGCAGATTATTCAAATCCCGCAATTATTCAGTGTCAATTCTGAAACTCGACCCTTATATTAACGTCGATCCTGGTACCATGAGTCCTTTTCAACATGGAGAAGTATTTGTAACTGATGATGGTGCTGAGACGGATTTAGATTTGGGACATTATGAAAGATTTACTGACACTTCAATGTCTCGTCTTAATAGCGTCACCACAGGTTCAATTTATCAAGCAGTAATCAATAAAGAAAGAAGGGGCGACTATCAAGGAGGTACAGTCCAAGTTATTCCTCATATCACTAACGAAATTAAAGAACGAATTCATCGGGTAGCCGATCATACCGGCTCTGATATCGTGATCACCGAGATTGGTGGTACCGTAGGAGATATTGAATCCTTGCCCTTTATGGAAGCAATTCGGCAATTCCGCAAAGATGTCGGGAAAAATAACGTTGTCTACATGCATGTCACCTTGATTCCTTGGATTCCGGCTGCTGGGGAGATGAAAACTAAACCCACCCAACATTCGGTCAAAGAGCTGCGCTCAATTGGGATTCAACCTGATATTTTAGTTTGTCGTAGCGATCGCCCTTTACAACCAGGAATTAAAGAAAAAATCTCGGAATTTTGCGATGTTCCCGTAGAATCAGTCATTACTTCCCGTGATGCTAGCAGCATCTATGAGGTTCCCCTTATTTTAGAGCAAGAAGGCTTGGCACAACAGACCTTAGACCTTTTACAACTAGAAAAACGTCAGCCAGATTTAGCGCAATGGCATAATCTTGTAGAACAGATGAAAGCTCCTCAAAAGAAAATTGAAGTAGCGATTGTCGGAAAATATATTCAGTTATCCGATGCTTATCTTTCTGTGGTGGAAGCCTTGGGACATGCTGCGATCGCATGTGATAGTGAGCTGGTACTACGTTGGATCAATGCTGAAGATATTGACATTAATGGTACCGAAAAACATCTTCAAGGAGTTGCGGGAATATTGGTACCAGGAGGTTTTGGAGTTCGCGGCGTAGATGGCAAGGTCTTAACTATTAAATATGCTCGCGAACATAAAATTCCGTTCCTGGGTTTATGTCTGGGTATGCAATGCTCTGTAATTGAATGGGCGCGAAATACGGCTCATCTAGAACGAGCCAATAGTTCAGAATTTGACCCTGAAGCAGCTCATCCTGTAATTAACCTCTTGCCAGAACAGAGAGATGTTGTTGATTTAGGCGGCACAATGCGTTTAGGATTATATCCTTGTCGTCTTAAACCTGATACCTTGGCTTTTTCTCTTTACCAAGAAGAAGTTGTGTACGAGCGTCATCGTCATCGCTACGAATTTAATAACACTTATCGTAATCAGTTTTTAGAAACGGGATATGAAATCAGTGGTTCCTCTCCTGATGGACGTTTAGTAGAGATTATCGAATTAAAAGATCATCCTTTTTTCCTCGCAACTCAGTTTCACCCCGAATTCCGCTCCCGCCCCAACTCTCCCCATCCCTTATTTTTAGGTTTTGTTAAAGCCATTATTGAATCAGGTAATCAGTAAGAAATTATGTCGGACATAAGAACAGAACGAGAGGATAACGATCTTCTTTGGTCTGATTGATCGCAATCAAGCGATCGCTAAATTTTGCTACCTACTGTTGTACCAAATACTACTGCTTTAGTTATTAAAGCCGTGCGACGACGGAATCAGCCCCTTGGCTTCCTCTGACTTCGTAAGATTCGGTAATCACTAATTCTCTAAGGTATTAAAAATTACGTTACGATCTATTTAACACAATCCATCTAAATAAAATACAAAAACCATAAAATTTAGCAAGGTTTCATGAGTAACACAAGTAATTTTAGACAAGCGATTCAAGAGGCCCAAAATCAATCCGTACTAGGGCCAAATGTTATATCCAATGCCTTACCCTACCTAGGTGGTGGTCTGATTTTGACCGCAATTGGAACCTATGGCGGACTAGGAGTCATTAGTTCTCGTCCAGACCTCTTTATGCCCACCTTTTTTGTGGCAATGATTGCTGAACTTGTACTGTTTTTCGTAGCTCGTGGAGTCGCGGAAAAAGGTAATAACAGTACAGCCTTACCCTTATTAGCTCTTTACAGCTTACTTTCTGGTTATACTCTGAGCGGTTTGATTTTTGTTGCTCTTAGTACTTCCGGGGTTGGTATTCAAGGAGTCGGGATTGCTGCTTTAGGTTGTGGAGTAACTTTTATCGTCGGACGCAATATCGGTTCTAACCTCAGCAACGAAGATGGTCTTGCTCTGACTCAAACTATTCGCCTCGGCATGATTGCCTTGTTAGTAGTTCTTGTAGGGCAGATGCTATTTGCTATTTTCGGTGTTTACACTCCTTCTTGGCTAGAAATTGGTATTTCAGGGGTTGGGGTAGCTTTGTTTGCCGGCTCTGCTGTGGTAGATTTTTACATTTTGCCTCGCACCTATCAAGATGAGCAATATTTACCTGCAGCACTTTCGATGTATTTGACCTATATCAATCTCTTTGTGTTCATTCTCCGTCTTTTGATTGCTCTTAATAGTCGTGACTAGTAAGGCTTCTGGTACGTCACAATCTTTTTAGCATCAGACTTTAACTAAAATAATTTAATTAGAGCGGGTTGTTCCCGCTTTTTTTATGTAGTTTTAATATAACTATATCTGGATATATAGCGCTACGCGTAAGTCAAAAGTCACCCACCCCTAACCCCTCCGAGGAGGGGAAGTCAAAAGTTTACTAATCATAGGCTTGGGCGTTTACCAATGTCCTAACCAAATTACGTAGTGCCATATAAACCGCTTCTAGTATAAAACCTATAGTTGTGTAATTGTTGAAGTTAAAGAAAAAACTTTTACGTGAGATAACTTTTATTTCAAAACTCTTACAATTTACCGATTACTGAGGAAGGAATCCGCAGTACAATTTCACTGAAGGAGCTGTGTAACTTCTGTTTAATAACCAATTCATTTAAATAAATGACTATAAACGATTATCCTGAGGATACTAATTCGCCGAAACGACAGGTGGGAATGTTAACTATTTTTCGCCTTGGTTTATTTAACATGGCATTAGGATTAATGGCAGTGTTAACTTTAGCAGTCCTCAATCGAGTCATGATTAGTGAGTTGGGAATTCCGGCAACTATAACCGCAGGAGTGTTAGCTTTAGCCCAATTTGTGGCACCTGCTAGGGTTTGGTTTGGGCAATTATCCGATTCCAAGCCGCTTTTTGGCCGATATCGCACTGGTTACATCAGATTAGGTGCCATTATCCTCAGTGTTGCAGTTTTTATGGCAGTACAAGCTGTCTGGCAATTAGGAGCGATTACCAGGGCTAATGGAGGATGGATCTGGGATCTGCAAACTATTGGTTGGGCGTTCATCTTAGGTCTAATAATGGTTATTTATGGTCTAGCGGTTAGTTCTAGTTCCACTCCTTTTACAGCATTATTAGTCGATATTTCTGAAGAAGAAAATCGTTCTAAACTAGTCGCTATTGTCTGGTCGATGTTGATGGTGGGAATTGTCATCGGCGGCATTAGCGGTAGCATCTTGCTCAAGAAGATTAATCCTGGCGGTATCGAAGCTGGTCAAATTCCTCTAGAAAACTTACAAGGTCCAATTAATTCGATTTTTGCGATTGTTCCTTTTGTCGTAATTGCTTTAACTTTGATTGCTACTTGGGGAGTCGAAAAGAAATATTCCCGTTTTAGCGATCGCAATAATAATAGTCACAGAGAAGATAATATTACTCTGGTCGAGTCATTAAGAGTATTAACTGCTAGCCGGCAAACTGGAATCTTTTTCTCTTTCTTGTGTTTAATCACTATTAGCTTATTTATGCAAGAAGCGGTCTTAGAACCCTATGGTGGTGAAGTATTTGGCATGTCGATCGCGGAGACGACGAAACTGAATGCTAATTGGGGTATTGGGATTTTAATTGGTTATAGTCTGACAGGTTTTTTGATCGTTCCTCGTTTAGGGAAAAAGTTAACTACCAAGCTAGGTTGTCTGTTAGTTGCCGTCAGTTTTGGCCTCATCATTCTCTCTGGTTTTACCCAAGAAGAAAATATTTTAAAATTGGCAGTGGTTTTATTTGGTGTTACCGCAGGGATGGCAACTATTGGCAGTATCAGTCTGATGCTCGATTTTACCCTAGCAGAAACTGCGGGGACTTTTATCGGTGCTTGGGGATTAGCGCAAGCAATGTCTAGAGCTTTCGCTACCCTGATCGGCGGAGCAATCCTCGATCTTGCCCGTGCTATTGTTAATATTCCCCTTCTTGCCTATGGTTCGGTGTTTGCGCTACAAGCAATCGGCATGGTTGTCGCGGTGGTAATTTTAAATCGTATTAATATTAAAGAGTTTAAAGATAATACAGAACAGGCGATCGCAACTGTAATGGAAGGAGATCTAGACGGTTAAGCTGATTAACTGTTCGACCCTACAATATCGTAGGATTTTGATTGGGAATGATTATTGTCCTAATCTTTCGAATTTCATTAGTATTTGTTGACCAGAGTAAGGCATTTTACTATCGTAGGGGCAGGTAACTTGAAGGAATGCTTATGAATAGAAAGAGTTTGCGTGCACTATTGTCTGAGTCATCGATTGTGGCACCGGGAGCCTATGATGCGGTCTCGGCAAAGATTATCGAATCTCTTGATTTTCCAGCAATCTATCTTACAGGTTACGGAGCTTCTGCCAGTCGCCTTGGATTACCTGATTATGGCTTTATTACCCAGACTGAAATGGTGGCGCAGGTTTCAGGAATCAGTAAGGCAGTCAATATCCCTTTGATAGCAGATGCTGATACTGGCTATGGGGGAATTGTCAATATCGTACGTACAGTGCATGAATTTGAAGATGCTCAGGCTAGTGCTATTCAGCTTGAGGATCAGGATCAAGCTAGTAAAAGATGTGGTCATATGCAGGGCAAACAAGTAGTTGAACGCCAGGAATTTATTAATAAGATTGCTGCTGCTGTGGAGGCTCGGCGCGATCCTGAGTTGATGATCTTTGCCCGTACTGATGCTCGATCTGTGCAGGGGATAGATGAAGCCCTTGCCCGTGGTCATGAATGTCTCAAGGTAGGTGCTGATGGGCTTTTTTTTGATGCCCTCGAATCGGTTGAAGAGATGGAACGGGTCGCAACAGAATTCTCTGGAGCTCACCTAATTGCCAACATGGTAGAGTTTGGACGCACGCCGCTGCTCTCTGTTGATAAGCTGAAGCACATGGGTTATTCTGTGATAATTTATCCAGTTACAGGGCTTTTTTCCGCTACATACGCCATGACAACTGCCTTGCAACATCTTAAAGATACAGGAGAAACTAGTTCATTAATGTCTCAGATGACGACCTTCGAGCAATTTGCGGATCTTATGGGACTTGGAGCTTGGAAGGAGCTAGAAGCACGATATCAATAATTTCGATTCCAACTTGACTCTCTAGTTAGCTAGAGAGTTTAAACTTATCATGGAACTAAACAAACCAAATAAAAATCATGACCATACAATTACAAGTCCCCGACATGGCTTGTGACGCTTGTGCCAAAACCATTACTCAAGCAGTTCTTGTCCTAGATTCTCAAGCTTCTGTGAAAGCCGATTCCCAAACCAAACAAGTAACCATAGAAACCCAAGCCTCTGAATCATCCGTTAGAAAAGCAATTACTGCTGCTGGATATAACCCTGTTTAGGGGTTGTCCCAAAGAAAATTGGGCTCTTTAAAGCAGGAGAAGCTTTGGGGAGCGGGAGAAGCAGAGGAAGATGGGGCAGATGAGGGAGAAGGAGATGAGGAGAAATACTGACCATGAATGCGACAACGAATCTAGAAAAAGTCAATCTTAAACTCAGGGGGATGAGTTGTGCTGCTTGCGCTAGTAGCATTGAATCAGCAATTCGTTCCGTACCTGGGGTAACCGAATGCAATGTCAACTTCGGTGTTGAACAAGCTGCTGTTAAATATGATTCTCGTCAAACTAACATTAGGGAAATTCAAGAAGCAGTAGAGAATGCCGGCTACTCAGCTTATTCTCTTCAAGAACAGGAAATGGTAACGGGAGAGGATGATACCGAAAAACTAGCCCGTAAAGCTGAATCCCGTGATTTGCTGAGCAAAATTATGGTCGGTGGCATAATTAGCATCATTCTCATTATTGGTTCACTGCCAATGATGACAGGGTTAGAATTGCCTTTGATCCCTGCATGGTTGCATAATCCTTGGCTACAATTAATTCTGACTACGCCAGTACAGTTTTGGTGTGGTTACAGATTTTATATCGGTGCCTGGAAAGCTTTTAAGGGTCATGCTGCTACGATGGATACCTTAATCGCTTTGGGTACCAGTGCCGCCTATTTTTATTCTTTGTTCGCTACGATTTTTCCCAACTTCTTTATCAATCAGGGTTTGATGCCAGAGGTTTACTACGAAACTGCTGCAGTAGTAATTACTTTAATTTTGTTAGGACGATGGTTTGAAAATCGAGCTAAGGGACAAACTTCAGCCGCAATTCGGCAATTAATCGGCTTACAGGCGAGAAATGCCAGAGTTATTCGTGAGGGGCGAGAAATAGACGTTCCTATTAGCCAAGTGCAAATCGGCGATACAATTTTAGTTCGTCCTGGGGAAAAAATTCCTGTTGATGGGGAAATAATTAGCGGCAGTTCCACTATCGATGAAGCAATGGTGACAGGGGAAAGTATTCCCGTTACCAAACAGCCAGGGGATGAGGTGATTGGTGCGACAATAAATAAGACTGGCAGTTTTAAGTTCAAAGCCACCAGAGTTGGGAAAGATACTCTATTAGCACAGATCGTTAAACTAGTGCAGGATGCCCAAGGTTCGAAAGCACCGATTCAAAGACTAGCTGATCAGGTAACAGGTTGGTTTGTACCTATAGTAATCGCGATCGCGATCGCGACTTTTGTCCTCTGGTTGATCTTGATGGGCAATGTCTCTCTGGCTCTAATTAATACCGTTGGCGTGTTAATCATTGCCTGTCCCTGTGCTTTGGGTTTAGCTACGCCCACTTCGGTTATGGTGGGTACGGGAAAAGCTGCGGAGAACGGGATTTTAATTAAAGATGCAGCAAGCTTAGAATTAGCCCATAAAATCCAAACTATTGTGTTAGATAAAACTGGCACCATTACCCAAGGAAAACCCACGGTGACTAATTACACTACGGTACGGGTCATGAAGCATGGTTTGGATGTTAAGCTATTACGTCTGGTTGCCGCAGTGGAACGTAATTCGGAACATCCTTTAGCCGAAGCCATTGTCAGCTATGCCCAATCACAAAATATTGATTTGCCAGAGGCTAGGCAGTTTAAAGCGATCGCCGGAAGCGGCGTACAGGCTATTGTCTCAGAGCGTTTGGTACAAATTGGCACTCAACGCTGGATGTCCGAGTTAAAGATCGAAACTATTGCGTTACAAGAACAACAAGATCTTTGGTCAGCTGATGGCAAAACTGTGGTATTGATTGCCGTAGATGGCGAACTAGAAGGTATTATGGCTATCGCCGACGCGATTAAACTGGCTTCTCCTGAAGCAGTCAGGGCATTACGCAAATTAGATCTAGAAGTGGCGATGCTAACGGGAGATCATCAAAAAACGGCTAGAGCGATCGCCCGCCAGGTAGGTATCGTTAGGGTCGAGGCGGAAGTTCGCCCCGAGCAAAAAGCGGCCAAAATCAAAGAATTACAGCAAGAAGGGAAGATAGTCGCAATGGTGGGAGACGGCATTAATGACGCTCCTGCATTAGCTCAAGCCGATGTGGGGATTGCCATTGGTACGGGCACGGATATCGCGATCGCTGCTAGCGATATTACTTTGATTTCTGGCGAATTACAGGGGATTGTAACAGCAATTGAGTTAAGTAAGGCAACAATTGCGAACATTCGCCAAAATCTCTTTTTTGCTTTTATTTACAACATCTTAGGCATCCCGATCGCGGCAGGAATTCTCTTTCCTTTCTTCGGTTGGTTGCTTAATCCTATTCTTGCTGGGGGAGCAATGGCTTTTAGTTCAGTTTCCGTGGTGACTAATGCGTTGCGCTTACGTAAATTTAGAGTATCGCGATCTTATGTTGAGAGACTGCAATAGCCCAAGTTGCTACTGACTAGGAAAAAGATTCCCTGTAATGAAATAATATCGAGTAGACGATAATGCCAGAAACAAAAATAATTACAAGATAATGTCCGATTCCCAAGCAGTTAATCACGCAGTAGCACAACTCTATAACACCTATCCCTTTCCCCCCGATCCCCTTACTGATGATACTCCTCCAGGATATAACTGGCGCTGGAATTGGATCACTGCTTACAATTTTTGCACTGGACAAAAACCACCCCGTCAGGATATTCGCATTTTAGATGCGGGTTGTGGTACAGGATCAGGTACCGATTATTTGATTCACCTCAACCCCGAAGCAGAAATCGTAGCAGTTGATTTAAGTGAAAAAGCCTTAGAAGTCGCCCAGGAAAGATGTCAGAGATCTGGTGTAATTGCCAAGCATAGTAAACCAGTTACCTTTCACCATCTGAAACTGGAAGATGCGGCGAATTTACCAGGAGAATTTGATTTTATCAATTGTGTCGGCGTATTGCATCATTTACCCGAACCAGAAAAGGGCATTAAAGCCTTAGCCCAAAAACTAGCCCCCGGAGGATTGCTCCATATCTTCGTATATGCTGAGATCGGACGCTGGGAAATTAGTCTCATGCAAAAAGCGATCGCAATTTTACAGGGTGACAGACGGGGAGATTATCGTGATGGCGTAAAAGTTGGACGAGAAATTTTTGCTAATTTACCAGAAAATAATCGTATTTTAAAACAGGAAAAAGAAAGATGGTCTCTAGAAAATCATCGCGATGAAGCTTTTGCCGATATGTATGTCCATCCCCAAGAAATTGACTATAATGTTGAAACTTTATTTGAATTAATTGATGCTTCTGGTTTAGAATTTGTTGGTTTTTCTAATCCTAATTTTTGGCAACTAGAGAGAATAGTTGGCAATTCGAGTGAGTTAATGTCAAGAGCTAAAAACTTAAGCGATCGCGAGCTTTATCGTCTGATAGAATTACTCGATCCTACTGCCACTCACTACGAATTTTTCTTAACTAAACCTCCGTTGCCCAAGGTAGAATGGTCGGATGATAAAATGTTACTCAAAGCAATTCCCGAACGTCATCCGTGCATGGAAGGTTATCCAGCAAAAAACTTTTTTAATTACGATTACCAAATGATTAAAATTTCGGATGCGGAGTTCGATTTTTTACAGGCTTGTGACCATAATTTGGAGTCTAAATCAACCGTAGAAGAGTTATTAAAGAATAATAATTTAGGATTAGAACAAGTCCGATCTCTTCAGGAAAGACAATTAATAATTTTAAGTAATAATTAATAATAATATTAATTTATTTTTGGGTGGGTAATGACCCACCTTATAATATTTTAAATTTTAAGCATATTTCTGGGGAAAAATAGAAGCCAACTCCAAATCTATATCCGTAAAGCCAGGTATTGCAATTTTTTCATCAGGTAATACCAAATCCGCATCTCAAAACCCCTTTTTTTTGTTCCTGATAAAATCCTTTAAAATCCTTCTGTGCTCTGTCTTGTCTAATTTTTAAGTGGGGTATCTAAATCGGATTCGGGATCATTTGACAATTCCTTTCTGTTTGATACTTGTTTCCGTTGCCTGAGAGAGAGCAGGCCAAGGCATAAGATTGAGCCGGAGAATTCGCTTGCTTGGATCTTTGTCCCAGGCACTGTAAATATTCCTCCACTTATTCAGAAAGTTGATCTGAAATTTTCCTAAAGACTTGATCAGAGAGTAATAAATTTGATCGAGTATTGCTGCGTTGATGGAAACTTCTTGCCGAATTTCTAGATCAAATGCTAGATACTGTCTATTGTCTTCGTAAATAATTTGAGCGCGATATAGTCCGGTGAGCAGATCCTGCAATTCTTCGCATTTTACCGCCTGGTCGAGCATATATTCTGGGAAATTACTAGCCCCCAAAATCAAGCAGCTATCGGAGCGACCTGTGACAGCGATTAGATCGGGAAGTTGATCGCTGGCAGAGGAAATAATCTTCACCCAAGGCTCATCTTCCTGTTCTAGCAGTTCCGATGTGAGGATTGCTTTTTTCAATTCTTGCCAACTGTATAAAGCCACCCGGTCATAGAGAATGTAGCGCACTAGGGGAATCCCTTGCCAACGGGTTACGCAAAGATGCCCATCTACAGCTTCCAGGAAAGTGTTACGAGCAGTACAATGGAAGAAGTGGGGAATTGGGGATTCTATACCCAGCGCACTAGCAAGAACATTGTTTCGATACAATAGTTTTCGTAGTCCGACTGTTGCCAGGGATTCTCGCCCAAGACCAGTTGTATCAGCGCTACCGTAAAGGGAAAACATAAATGGACTGTTCTCCTCTACCCCCGCACGAGACTGAAGAGAAGTGCGTATACTTTCTGGAAACGGTTCGCCCGCTACCACATACCTTAGCTTATCAAACGGGAGAGATTGCTTTAACTGACTCGCCTTGAGATGAAGATGGCCGATCGCCGATGGCACCATAAACAGTACAAATTGATCTACTAAGGAGTTCATTTGACAGACCATCTTGATAATGTCATCGAGATCGTTACCAGGACAGGAAACCAAGAACGGATAAGGCGTATTTCGCGCCATATTTTTCAAAGTCCAGGACATAGATTCTCCTCCCATCCAGCTTCCCAAACTCAAGCCTACAATTGCCAGTGTTTTTTTCTGATCGATAGCGAACCAATCTTCAAGTAACCTAGGCCTGCGAGTAGGTGCAGAACGACTATTTGGTTTCAGTGTAGGCCAGTAGAAAGGATTACCGGATGAGCCAGAAGAACTATATATCGCCCACATTTTGTCATAATCATCCGCCAGGAGTTCCTCAAATGGGTAAGCAAGGGCGTAGGATTTCTTGTCCATCTGAGGAAGCTGCTCATACGATTCGCCTAGCTTAATTCCCTTATCTTCTAAAAAACGCTTATAAGCAGGTACCGTCTTTTGGGCACGCTGTGCTACTTCTTCTGCTATTTTTTCCGAACCCAAAAATTTTTTCATAAATGCTTTTTTCATGCCAACAAAACACTCCTGATGGGACTTCTCTCCTCTTAATTATTGATCAAGACTCACTAAACATAAAGATGTGGGGGGTAATTTTTGGGATACTTAGCTAGAAATCCCACGCAAAAATTCGTTCACCCCTAAACATTTGCCGATCCCACCAATCTAACACTCGATTCTAGGTCCAAAGGGCGATCGCGTTAGAGGTTTCTGATGGTCTAAAATATAGGTACTAAATCTATAATCACTTTTCTGTGAAGAACTTCGGCGATTCGTTTAAGCAGAGTAAGAGAATTTCCTTCATAATCAGCGTCTTCTAGCCGTGCAATAACTGATTGTTTGGTTCCTATTAATTCAGCTAATTGTGCCTGAGTTAATCCTGCTTCTATGTGTGCATCATAAATTAGTTGTGCTACGTGAGCGTTAATCCTGGCTTCAGCGTACATTTGATGTAGCTGTGGGTCATCACCAATCATGTTCTCCATGATTTCCACAGCGTCTGTTGTTATTTTCATTTGTCGACGAGGTATAGTCAAAGAATGAGTATAGAGGCAAATATGAATAGAAAAAAAATGATTTTTCCCAATGGTTTGGAGTGCTACTACCTCAGTAGTAAGGAAGAAACAGAATTTATCTTCTCGGAAATATTTACCGAACAGCAATATCTTAGCAATAGCATTGTTATCAACGAAGGAGACTGCATTTTTGACGTTGGGGCGAATATTGGACTATTCTCACTATTTGTGAACAGACTTCAAAAAAACGTAAAAATTTATGCTTTTGAACCCATTGAACCAATTTTTGAAGTTTTGCAAGAAAATGTACATCTACATTCTCTGCATAATATCTTTTTATTTAATTATGGTTTAAGTTCAGAGAACAATTCTGAGAAATTATTTACTTTTTATCCAAATATGGCTGGAAATTCAACAACTAAACCCTTGGAAAAATTAGAACAGCAAGACGCCATGAACGCTGTCCTGAGCAAAGAACAAGTGGAAGATTTTTTTCAAAGTACTCAAGTTAAGGGTGAACTCAGAACGTTATCTTCTGTGATTAATGAATTAGACATTAAGTCAATAGACTTGTTAAAAATAGATGTAGAAGGCGAAGAATATGAAGTACTGAAAGGTATAGAAGAAAAGGACTGGGGCAAAATAAAGCAAATCTTTGCTGAAGTTCATGATAGAGAAGGAAGACTAGAACAAACCCAAACACTTCTCACAACTCATGGTTTTGATATAACAATTGAAAAAAACAATCTTTTGCCTCCTACATTCAATAACTTAAATTTATATGCTGTACGTAGTTGATTGGGTACTTGATCGAGAGCGCTATTAATCGGTGTTGACAAAAGCGACATACTAATGAGCCACTCAGCATATCAGGAAAAATTTTGGGTCTTACTTCATCGCAACTATACAAGTTATCACTAGACATCTTCAAAAATAACAAGGGTACGCTATATGCAGAGTTGATCGATAAGGTTTTCCGATTTTAAGGCACTTTAGATAGTGTGCTCATCTTATTCTTGAAGATGCTTACTGGATAATCTGGATGAAAATCATCTACAGATTTTTTCATCGAGAGTTATCCTCGTAAATTGTAGTCTCTGGTAATGAGTCATAAGATTTTTTTTACCAAAGTAAATATTTGATGAACAAATTATTTTTTTGTGTGAGCTAAGACTGGCTTTCCTGTAGCAACAACTTGTTCGATAATATCAGCAGCCCGACTCACTCCAACTGCTCGTTTAATCGCCTCTTGTAGCCTCAAAGCATTCTTTTTATAGGAATCTTCTGTTAAGACTTGTTTGATAGCCTTCTGTAGCTTCTCCAGACTCACTTTTTTAAGAGATATTACCTCCCCTGTTCCTGTCCAAGCGATACGCGCCGCCACTCCAGGTTGATCGTTGGTAATGGGAATAGCTACCATTGGAACTCCATTACTCAAAGATTCTAGGGTAGTATTCATTCCTGCGTGGGTGATGGTAAGAGTTGCTTTTTGTAATAGTTCCAATTGAGGCGCATAGGCAACAACAATGGTATTTGCTGGTAATTCTGGCAAAGAATCTGGACTGGCTCCACCACCTAAAGCAATAACTAATTGAGCATCTAAACCGACACAAGCTTCAGCAATCATTTGGAAAATCCAGAGAAGACGATTTTGTAAAGTTCCCATAGAAGCATAAATGAGTGGTTGTCCAGTCAGCTTTTCATAAGGAAAAGGTGCAGGTTCTCGACTCACTGGGTTACTGTAGGGACCTGTAAAATGAAAACAAGACGGTAGTTCTTTTCTCGGAAATTCAAACTCAGCAGGCTGTTGACAAAGTTGAGCCAGTTGAGAATAGTATTCATTAGGGCTATTAACAAGAGGTAAATTCCACTGCTGACGATAGGAATTGATCACCTTTTGTATTGGTTTCGCAATCTGAGTAAACAGTTCGTAACCTGCTCGGTTGCGTAAAATTCCCCACCAGGAAGTATTATAATTCCAGACTGTTATACAGGGAGGGACACTGATTTCTCGATTAAACACTACAGCACTGCACACACTAACAAAGGGAATGTCTAGATATTCAGCAACCGTTCCTCCTGCTGTAGAAGCTTGATCTACTAGTAATGCTTCTACACCAGCTTCTTTGAGTGCTTCTGGGGCTTCTCGGAGGAGCATAGCCGCCAACTCCTCAAGCCAACTGATGGTATATCGCAATGCTGCCAATTTACTCAGTTTCCCCTGTTTGGCATCCCTTTGGACTGTCCACCCGATGGGAAATTCTTCCTCACCAAGCGCCCGAAATTCCAATCCTGCTGCGAGTGTCTTCGGTTGAGCATCGAGGACCCCGAATAGAGTGACGCGATGACCACGCTGTTTTAGTTCGTAACCTAAAGTAGTCATCGGGTTAAGATGACCAGCAGCAACTGGGCAAATGATGCCAAAATGAGTCATAGGAAAGTCTTCTAATTTTCAGTTTTTATTAGTAATAAACTAAGCTAGCAACATGCTCAGTAGGTTGCCCTTGACCCATGCGCCTGCCCTTATAAATTTATTTAATAGTAACGAGATTTTCAATACTCACTAAACTTTTGTTGATCGCACCAATCTAATACTCGATTCCCAGCTCAAAGTGCGATCGCGGTGTTTGATGGGACGCTGGTGACAATATACAATTTATGTACTAACTAAAAAATAGGATCTAGAAAAATTGTCTATTTATTTTCTTTTCTTATTTAAATGAAAATGGACTATAAAGCAGAAGTACATAAATCTGGTCGTATAACAATTCCGATTGAACTCCGAAAACGTTTTGATATTGCCGAAGGTGATATTTTGACTATTCGTCAAGAAAATAACGAATTAAAAATTATCACTCAAAAACAAGCTTTGGA
>JASJDR010000080.1 GCA_030065615.1 Xenococcus sp. MO_188.B8
TCAGACCTAGCATTACAGCAATAACTTAGTTCAAATCTAGATATTAATGGTTAATGATGTTTGATCAAGATGTCAAAGATAGACAAGCTTAAAGAAGAAATCGAATTCTTCCACTTAATTTTGAGGCTAGATAGTCGCGATCGCTATCAAAATAGGAGCCTTTGAAATAGCTGAAGATTGCTGACTATTTATGGATACAGAAAAAAATGTTCTAAGTGGTCATATTATTCGAGTAAAAAAAAGGTTATGTCATAGGTACAAAATATATATATAACCTAAAAACGAGTATTAGTAATCTATCAATTTTGTATTAGATTATCTTGAAGCCTGCATTCAATCAGCTAGAATCATTTAGGTACATAAAAGATATAGAGAGGATGAAAAGATTGGCTACTCGCGTAATTATTGTCCGTCATGGACAAAGTACTTATAATGCAAAAAAAATCATTCAGGGTCGTTGCGACGAGTCGGTTTTAACGGAACAAGGAATGGCTGACGCCAAAACCGCGGGTCAAGCATTAAGTAAAATTCAAATTGATGCTTTTTATTGTAGTCCCTTACAGCGGGCAAAACAGACAGCTGAGATTATTCACTCCTGTTTAAATAATCCTCCTACTTTACAAGCTACAGAACAATTGATGGAGATTGATTTGCCTCTGTGGGAGAACCTGGAAAAGCAAGAAGTATTAGCCAAATATCCTCAACAATATAGTATTTGGAAGCAAGAACCTCATCAATTTAAGATGGTTTTAGACCAGGAAAAAGAACATTATCCAGTCTTATCTCTCTACGAACAAGCTAAGTCATTTTGGCAAGATGTTTTATCTCAGCATCAAGGAGAAACTATTTTAATTACAGCCCATAATGGCATCAATCGTTGTTTAATCATGTCGGCGGTGGGAATTCCTGCTGACAGATATCATTCTATTCAACAGTCTAATTGTGGAATTAGCGTCCTCAATTTTACTGGTAGCTTTGGTGATTCGGTACAAATTGAATCTCTCAATCAAACTTCCCACCTAGGCGTTCCCGTTCCCTCCTATCGCAATCCCCATAAAGGACCTCGTTTGTTGTTGGTGCGTCATGGAGAAACTCAATGGAATAAAGAATCTCGGTTTCAGGGAATTAGAGATATTCCCCTCAATGAAAATGGCAAAGCCCAAGGGAGAAAAGCGGGAGCATTCCTCAAAGATATCAAGATCGATTTTGCCGTCTCTAGTCCCATGTTGCGTCCCAAAGAAACTGCGGAAATTATCTTAGAACATCATCCTGGGGTGAGTTTGGAAACTACTTCTGAATTGGTGGAAATCTGTCATGGTTTGTGGGAAGGCAAATTAGAATCAGAAATTGAGGCAGAATTTCCTGGATTATTGCAACAATGGAAAGACAAACCAGAAACAGTACAAATGCCTGAAGGCGAGAATTTACAAGAGGTCTGGGATAGAGCGATCGCAGCTTGGCAGAAAATAGTCGCTAACTACAGCAATGGAGGAGCGCCTCGCACTGGTATTGTGGTTGCTCATGATGCCATCAATAAGGTATTGATTTGTTTTTTGTTGGGCTTGAAACCAGATAATTTCTGGAATATTAAACAGGGTAATGGTGCAGTAACAGTAATTGATTATCCGGAAAGCGCTGAAGGAAAAGCCGTATTGCAAGCAATTAATATCACTACTCATCTAAGCGGTGGTCTATTCGATCAAACTGCTGCTGGAGCACTTTGAAACATTGACGCTTGCGTAGCTCCGGGATGGGGGCTTTCAGTGATTGATGAATTCGTATCACTAGTTAATCCTGTTTTATTTGAGCCCCATTCTCGCCCGAAGGGTCTCGACCCTGGTCGGGTTTCCCGACCTAAGGAAGCGGTCAGACCCCGCGTCGCCGTTATCCGAAGGTGTATCCTTTTTAATGAGATATTAAGCCCGTCAAAATCAAAGGAATAAATAAAAAAGCTGCGACAATCCAAAACACTGTAACAGAATCAACCTTGAGAACGGCGGGCTTTCTTTGAGGATTCTTGTCACCCGAAGCATAACTTTTCCAAGGATTGAAGTATAAATTTTCCTTCATAAAATTGACAAGACTTATGATTACGCTAAGTGCTTTTACAAT
Organism: Xenococcus sp. MO_188.B8; assembly: GCA_030065615.1. Classification (GTDB taxonomy): domain Bacteria; phylum Cyanobacteriota; class Cyanobacteriia; order Cyanobacteriales; family Xenococcaceae; genus Xenococcus. Next base: position 2,113 of record JASJDR010000080.1, read on the forward strand.
TTTCTTGTTCTGGGAAGAATAATTTTGCTGAAGGCTGAAAAAAGGAAACATAAGCTTTCCTCGGTTAATAAACTCAATTTGGAATGCTGTAAGCATCCCGATTCCCTAATTATAAAATTATTAAGGTTCAAAACTCTATTTCCTATTCTCGGTTCCTTAATTTTGGCAATTGGGACAAAAATGGCAAGAACGACCTCCGATCTTAATTTTTTCAATAGGAGTCTGACATACTCGACAAGGCGATCCTTGACGACCATAAACTAGTGCTGAATCGCCATAATTACCGTTAACCCCTAACAGATTCAGAAAGTCACTAAAAGTCGTTCCTCCTTGATCAATCGCTGTTTGCAGAATCTCAATAATCGCTGTATGAAGTCGGCTGACTTGAGAACTTGTTAATTCGTTAGCTAAGGTTTCTGGTTGAATTTTACTTTTGAATAGGGTTTCATCTGCGTAAATATTGCCGATTCCCGCCACGATATTTTGATCTAGCAGTAAGGTTTTAATATTGCGGCGACGCTTGCTTAATTGTGCCGCCAGATAGTCACTAGTGAATTCTTGAGCAAAGGGTTCAGGGCCTAATTTTTGTAATCCTGTGATAATAGTTTCGGGAGATGATGGGGAAGGAACCAACCAGAACTTACCAAAGGTGCGAGTATCCACAAAACGCAATTCTTGGTTATTAGGGAAAAATAAACGTACACGAGTATGCTTTTGTAGACTATCAGATTGTTTGACCCAAAGTAACTGACCAGTCATTCGTAGATGAACTCCTAAATAGCCCACGGGTTTTGTCGATTGATCGACTAATTGGGCTATCAAATATTTACCCCGTCTTTGCCAAGATGCGATCGCAGATCCGATGATTTTAGTCTCAAATTCGGCAACAGAAAGAGGGTAAGCAATCGTCCTTGGTAACAAGACTTCACTCCCCTCAATAACTTGATTTGTAGTCAATTTATCTAGTCCACGACGGACAGTTTCTACTTCTGGTAATTCAGGCAAAGTTAAGGTGAGCTCCTAGTAATAAATAACTAAAAATACCCTATCATTTACCTAGCAAAGTTTTGCTGTGAAATACCATTCAAGTCGTTTCGCGATTAGCTATCAGCTTTTTGACTCAGATACAGTCCAAGTTAAACTCAGCTTAGAGCTTAAACTTCTTCTAGTTCGCTTTCAGCATAGTTATTGGTATTAACGCCAGTAGGGGAACCGCTAATGCCGTTATAGTTAACTTTGTCAAAACGAACGATTACAGGATAACGAATACCACTTTTGTCGACACTAGCAACAGTTCCGACATCTCGGTACCAGTATGACTCTTTACGAAGAATTCTTACTTTAGAACCACGTTTGATTGCCATATGTTTCTTTTCTTTAAAAATGAGCATTAATCCCAAAATACTATTCGATGGTGGGATTATGATTAACTTCAAGTTTAATTTTTATTACGAAGTTTGCCATTGCAAACCAACAAAATATGCCTGATTCCCCCACATATCAATGGTTTTAGCGATTTTTGAAATTTTGAGATTAAAGGGAATTGCTGTGGTGATATATTTCTGTACTGCCATGCCAAGCTCAGGAGCAAGATAGGTTGCCGTTACCGTTGCCAATCCCATGCCTAGTAATTGTCCAATAGGTTCTCGAGGCAGCATCAAATGAGTAGTTAATATCATGCCCGTGGTTAAGAGGGTTGCTACTGAGGCATTAGTACCACAACGAGGGTGAAGAGCTAGCTCCCATTCTCCTCTCTGGAGACGAGTCAGAGCAAGATTTACTGCCTGTCTTAAATGGGCAAGATTAATATCTCCGTAAAGAAAGAACCCTTTTTCGGTAGATAATCCGCCAATATTTTCATTATCATTGCTCCTGGAGTTAATGCTGCTTTTGGTTTTTTCTAGACTACTGAGCATCCAAACTGTTGCATGTTCTAAAGCATGCACTTGGCGCAACACCAAAAAGTCCTTAATCCCAGGAATAAATCCCCATTGTTGAAGTAATGCAATATCTTGGTCTTGTTGGGGAGTAAACCAATCCCAATTTTCGTAAGTAGTAGCTTGGCTCATAAGCTAATCAACATTTAAACTATGTCGTATATTTAATCAGGAACCCAACCCGTGAACTTTCTCCCAGTCAGCTTTTACAGATAGAGACAATAGGCTAAAGTTTTAAGGGACAAAGTTATCTATGATTGTATTATTAATTCTAAGCCCTATCGATAAGATAAATGCACTACTTTCATGATTTCTTAGGAACTACCAATTTTTGCTATTTAGTTATTGAAAATTTTATTTAAGACTAATTTGCTTTTTGATATTAACGACTAAAGGTTCTATGCCCAGGCTGTCATAATACTTGACGCCGACAGCAAAAAATGCTAAAAGAACTAGTAGAGCCGAAAAAATTGCCGCGCGTTCAAACATAATCAATTCCTCAGTTGAATTGGCTTTTTCCCATCTCTTAATTATATTTTTAAATTTCTTGTCTGTAACTATATTTTTTTGATTTCTTCACTCAAATAATATGTGCAGTGAAGTTTTATATTTATTAGTTTGTGTACCAAGTTTTTCCGCGATCGCTTGAAAGAAAATTTTTAACTGGTAACTGAATGAAAGCCTCGCATTTTTCCTGGATTTAATAACCCATAGGGATCGACTTGCTGTTTAAAAGCAACTTTATCGGGATCTATTTGTTTATTACCCCCATCTTCGATGGTGTAAACATGAGGATTAGCAATAAATGCGCCCTGTTCTTCGTGATAGCGAATAATGTCGTTTAACCTAGCTTCTGTCCTATAACGAACTAACTGTAATCCTGCGGGCACTGCTTGCCCACCCGCAAGTAAAAATTCCAAATGAATCAGCACTTCATCTCCAAAATGATGATACATCTGTTCAACTCTATCTAAGGTGAAGTAAAAAGTTTGGAGGTAAGTAAGATTCGGATCTATATTGCGGGCATGTAGGGTTGTATGATTCCAGGTAAATTCTAATAAACTTGTTCCCTTACTAGCTTCGATCGCGGTTTTGTCATAGGTAATTTCGCCCCGATATTCTTTAACTAATTCTAGAAAAGTTTCGAGACAATATTCTGAAATCATCACTAAAGCACAATGTTTACCCGTAGGTAAATGATTTTGCAGTGCGGTAAAATAACCAGTAATTGAAGCGGCGTGAATACTAACTAATTTTTTAACAATTCCCGGACTATCACTCAAAGCTTTTCCAAACCGGGCTGCTGTCATAAATTCATCAAAGACAACAATCATTTCTTGCCAAGGATAGGCTGGTGCGAGGGCGATTTCTAATTCGGTAATTATTCCCGTTGTGCCATAACCGTGAATCACTTTTTGGACTTGATCGCCCTGTAACTCGATTACTTGCGGCTGATCTTCGGTGGTTACTATGCGGACTCGCCGTAGATTTCCGCGATCTCTTATTTGTCCGTAATTGATCGAACCCATCCCCACACTACCGCCACCGATAAAACCTCCAATCGTCGCTGTGCGATAGGTAGAAGGAGCCATCCGTAGTTCCCAGCCAATTTCTCGGGCTTGTTTGTCGAAAGACGCCATTTTTACCCCAGGTTCAACTATAGCAATCCCTGGCTTTAGAGATTTGATCTGATTCATTTTGGTCAGATCCAGAATCACTCCCCCTTCTAAGGGAATGCATTGCCCATAATTTCCGGTTCCTGCCCCCCGAACTGTCAAGGGAATTTTATGTTGGACACAAGCTTGGGCAACTCGGATTACTTCGGCTTCCGTTGTCGGACGAACTACGAGATCTCCCCGTTTATTTTCTAGTTGCTTCTGCAAAATTGGACTAAAGTGATAATAGTCTAGAGAGAGTTTCGCTATTTGGTTGCGATCTCTGATGATTTCGATTCCTGTTAGTTCACTGCCGATCTTGAGCAGATCTGCTTCACGCTGCGTAGTTGTCATTCTGATAAACTGATATATTTAATCTTTTATTTAAAAACTTTCGTATTAAGGAGTACTTGCCTTCCTTTAACTGGGACAGATTCTTGTTAATTGACATGGACTGTCATTACAATCAAGGGGAAGCAACACATTCATTTTAGTACAATTTAGTATCATGCCAGCAATAGCTTAACTTCATGATCTTGAATAAGTGAGAGCTGTCAGGTAACAATGAAGTATTTGCTGCGCGGACAACTATTACAAATGCTCACGATCAATCTGGAAGTGATCGGCACATAAGAGATTTAGAGTTTCTTAACTCTCGTCCTTTGTGTTTTCCTTGGATTTGGTGAATTCAAATGAGGCAGATTGAGAGGAAGCGATCACTGTGATTTATGATCGCCTTCATAATCAATCTAACCCGAATTCTTTCTTATTAAATTTTAAGTCTTGAACCGCAATATCATATCGAGCCTGATTATAAATTCTATAAAATTTTGATTGAATTGAATCAGCTTTAGAACGTGAAATCTGAATACATTTCTTTTCTTCTTGAGAAGCCATATTAATATAATCCTCAAGTACATTTCGCGCTGCAAAAACTGCTTTTCTCATATCTCTTGTTAAAAAAATACCGTCTTCTGAAAAGAAAAAATCAGTAATTGATTGACAGAAACTACATGCATTTTCAATGTCGAGATAGGAACCAGTTTCATTTTTTGAAATAATGGTTTTTTTGGTTGTATATTTAGATGTTGAACCCAGTAGAGACCACAGTTTCATGTAAGCGGTAAGCTGCTTCTGAAAATAATCTTCTCGTATACGCTGTTTAGCTTCTTTTCTTAATCGATGTAATACAAACCAGTGGCTTAGTATAGAAGTTAAGACAGCTGATATAAAACCAACTAAACCTGACAGTAGAATTATCTTCATAAATGATGGATATTATAAGTGATCGTTATAATTTCTCAAAAGGGTGCTCGCAGTCTACATTATCTTCCTAACAAATGACAAACTAGAACCCTCAAACACTTGAAATCTCGTTGTCAATTTGGATTATTAGTGCCACAATTCGCAATAAGCAATGCGATCTCAAAACAAAAAAACCCTTTAACTTTATACAGAGCAGGGAGTTCAGAGAATAAATTATTTATAATTCGATGTTATCGGTAATTCAAAATCTATACTTTTACTTTAAAAGCTTTAATCATATTTTTAGTTTGTGTTGCTTAAGTAGTTGTATTATTAAGTATTAAGTTATCTCTAGGTTCAAAAACAGCAAAACCTGAAATACTGAAAAAAAGCTTAAAAAAATACAAGCCTCATCCTCAATTTTGCCTAGCAGTATGCTACCTAGATTGGGATGGACTAAATCGCAAAACAATTCATACAAAGGATTGACATTCCCACGGCTAAAAGCACGTGGGATTCTTCCTTCAACCTAAGTTAACTAGACTAACCGAAGTTATGTCCCCGTCAGAGCTTAGTCCAGAAGCTAGCACGGTTTGCCCAACCGCTAAAATATTTAACGCTGCGTTATAGTCTCTTAAGTTGACCTTCTGACAGCTGGGACATTGCCATTCTCTAATATCAAGTGACAACCTATCTAAAACATGCCCGCATTGGTAACATCTTTTAGATGAAGGAAACCATCTATCAATAGCCCCTAATGTTCTATCGTGCCACTCACACTTATATTGAAGTTGGCGCAGGAATTCACCCCAACCACAATCAGCAATGGCTTTGGCTAATTTATGATTAGCCATCATGTTTTTTACTGCCAAAGTTTCGGTAAAGATAGATTGGTTTTCTCTAACTAATTTGGTACTTAGCTTATGTAAAAAATCTCTTCGACAATCGGCAATTTTGGCGTGAAGTTTTGCTACTTTTAATTTCGCTTTGTACCGATTATTGCTACCTTTTTGTTTTTTTGCTAGCCTTCTTTGAAGAGTTTTCAGTCTAGCTTCATATTTCCTCAAATATTTAGGATTACCGCTACCGAACCCTTTTGAGGTGACAACTACATCTTTAATCCCTAGGTCAATCCCGATCTTCTCGTCTGTTTTCTCCCATTGCTCCAGCTCTTCTTCTACGAGAAAAGAAACGAAGTATCTTCCACTAGGATCTTTGCTAATAGTTACCGTTGTCGGCTGTCCATTAAACTTTCTGCTCCATTTAATTTTCAATGGTTGAGACATTTTAGCTAAAGTCAGTTTGCAATCTTGCCATTTAAAAGCACTAGCTGCATAGGTTGCTGACTGCTTATTACTTTTTTTCTTAAATCGAGGATATTTGCTTTTGGCAGCAAAAAAGTTTTTAAATGCTGTATTTAAATGCCTTAACCCTTGCTGCAAAGGAACAGATGAAACTTCTTTGAGCCATGATTTATCTGGCTCTTTTTTGAGCTTAGTTAAGGCGTTGGAGGTGTCATGGTAACTCAGACTTTTATTTTCTTGGTAATAGCTATCTGTTCTCAAAGCTAAAGCCCAATTATATACAAAGCGCGTACAGCCAAAAGTTTGAGCCAGCTGTATTTTTTGCTCCTTAGTCGGATAAAATCTGTATTTAAACCCTTGTAGTTGCTTCATAGCAATAGTTTACCATGAAATAGTATTTTGTGTAAAATAGTTCAGGCTAAAATATTGACGTCACTTAAAAGTGCCGAGTAGCAAGTATCTCACGCCTAAAGGGCGCTCCGCTCGTGGGTTTTGCGCTTCCAGTCTTTCCTAATAATCGACTGATTTTCTCGTCCCCATTTTTCCAGACAAGTCAGAATATTAATTTGAGCTGGCTTAGGATCTGTTTCTGGTTTTAAACTTTTAATTTTCCGATTTCTGATAGAACTTCTGAGAAAAATTTAAACCAGAATTTTGTGGTTTCAAGAGGCTAAATCCTATGTTTACAATTGACAATTTAAGATAGCGGAAAAATTCCTTGATTCCTTTAAACTAAGAGATTAAAGTCGCGTGAGTCAAGATCGGAATACAGGAGACAGAACTTTAATCAACTGAGCAACTAAGAAAAGCTGTAGGGATTCTCTAATTATTTTGATTTAGTTGCCAGCACTCTTGTAGTAATCTAGAAAGTGAAAGACAGAGATGACCTCTCCATTTGTGATGCTCAATCAATAAAAAATGTCTTCTACCTTATTCCTATCTTCTCTATTGGCGATCGCAATTTCTGTAGTTGGAGTTAATTCCCTGATTGTACAGTCTATCGAAGCTTTAGAACAGCCGAGCGGACAGAGGGTTTTTGAGAAAGCGCCGCGCCTAATTCGTTCTGCGACGAACTTTCAAACTAGAGACAGTCTCGCATACTACTATTTCACAATTAAAATCCCCGAAGATGCGGGAGAGTCTCTCAAAGCAGTTACCATTATACAAAAGACTAATGTAGAAGAAATTACTTTTTTTCCCCAGGAAACTCGCGCTTTCTTCGGTGATAGATTGAAGAAAGAGTTGTCGATTCCTCTGGATTCAGCAGAATTGTTCGTCAGTCAAGAATCCTCTGAAAGTAATGGGGTAAAAGTTGTATTGGCAGAACCAGTAGCAGCAGGTAACACAGTAACAATTTCTTTAAGAGCGCGCAACCCTCTGTATGGGGGGATTTATCTGTTTGGAGTGACAGCTTTTCCTGAAGGAGAAAATAGCCAAGGTATGTATTTAGGCTCTGGTCGTATTCATTTTGTAACTCGTGGTGGCAGATAAATTAAATCACGTCTAGTTTAAAACCTTTAGTTTAAGTTTTATTTGAGAAATGGTTAAATAAAATTTAAACTGCTGTATGTAATTCAGTTAACAGCCCCGTCAGGGTCTTTTGACCGCGGAATGCGGTCAGCGCAGGCTCCGTCGTCTCTTGGTGCGCGTTCCTTAGCCGAGGGAACCTTATCCGAAGGTGTATCCTTTAGGGCGGCAGGGGTAGAAGGGGGACTTCAAAATAAAATAGATAACTCTAGGCAGAAAAGCACTGAATCTAGAAAAGTCCCCCTCCCCGCGCACCACTTTTACGGCGGAGTACCGCTGACTTTATCCTTAGTCATTCTTGCTAGCATTCATCAAACTTGCAACTTTAAGACGCGTTAGAATTATCGTAAAAAATAAGCCCTGATGTCATTCAGCAACTATAAAACGATTAGCACTGTTCTTCAACAATTCAAAGTCACCTATACAGAAGCCAACTTTATTGAAGAATTAACCTTTAATATTCCTGAGTCTTTTCGTAATGACTTAAGCTTTGTAATGCGAGAAGGAGTGGTTGATAACTCAGAATATGCTATCTGTGAAAATTTAATCTATCCTATTTTAAAAGAAGTCTGGAAACCGTACAGTAGTAAATTAACATTATGGAGTCATCAATCGCTGAATTATGATGAAAACTTGTCAGGATTTCCCGAATATATCCTCGCTAAACGTTCCCCATTAGGAAAAATTGTATTTGATCAACCTTATTTTTTATTAGTAGAAGCTAAACAGGATAAATTTGAGGAAGGATGGGGTCAATGTTTGGCAGAAATGATTGCGGCACAAAGATTAAATAAAAATCAAGAAATAATTATTTGGGGCATTGTTTCTAATGGAAAAATTTGGCAATGTGGCAAACTCCAGGAGAATATTTTTACCAAAAATGAAATCTTTTACACTATCCAAAGATTAGAACAACTTTTTGCCATTATTAATTATATTTTTAAGTAATGTGAGTTACAATTAGAAAACTTAGTCAGTGCTCAACTATTTCCTTAATAATTATCAATAAAACCTAGAGTAAAATTTATTTTTACTTCACTTGAATCCGATATTTACACATTTTCTGATAAAAAGGGAAACAGTGTTTATATGCATTTTCGACAATTTTATTATTTAATAATGTTTCATCATCTTTATCCTCTTTTGAAGGTAAGAAACTCGCACTATTAATCACATTATCATACCAGTCTTTCCACAATTCCATTTGAGGTAATTTTTTCTTTGATTCCCAGTTGAGTGCCTGAGGGATGAAGGGAATATCAACAGCATCGCAATAAGCTTTCACGATCGCCTTAGGATTGGCCCTCAAATCACTGCCATCAATAATAACAGGTACGTTCCCCGTACTTTCCCATACCATTTGAAACATTCTATATTGCTGTTCATATCCTGTTTCCTCTAAAGTAAAATCAGGCATTATTTTGTAAAGGGAAGGCAATGCGTATATAGGATCACGAATAATAAAAGTGTTATGAAAATGACTAAGAAATTCCTTACTCATACATTGCTTGACATAATAGGCCATATCTTTTAAAAAAAGAGGCTTTGCTGTAGAAGTGTTTTGCAGAGAAGAGAGTACCGCTTGGTAATCATAGGAGTCATCTGCTTTGACCCCATAACGATCAAAAACACGGTCTTTACTGAAATAATAATAAACAGAGAAGGACGAGTTAAATACATAAAAATCATCCCGCTCAATCATCATTCGGGTAAAAGCCGTAGAAACGGATCGAGGTACAGCCCAGAGCGCTAATATTAAAGGGGTCTTTTTCTCTTGCGAAGAAGCCATAAGGTGCATCTCTTGGTTAGGGTTTTTTAAATTGTTGTGATTATTCATTTACTTGTAATATAGCTTCTCTTTTGGTTTACAGAGTATTCGTTTGAATGAATTTATTGGGGCTTCTTAGGTCTTTGAAAAGGTTTTAAATTATCATCAATATATTCAGCATCAATAATTTCATGAATCATCATTTTTATTGTTTCAAATTTTTTATATTTAATTATTCCGATACTTCTTCTAATTGACTTCTTTGAAATATTATTAATCTTATCAACTCTTATGTAAGAATTCCTATCAAGTGCTCCAACTTTAAAATCTTGATTCAATAATGGCAATTCATATTTTATATTTCTCTTGACGCTTGTAATTTGACAACATAAAATATCTGTACCTAAATCAGTTATAACTAAAACAGGCCTGTCTTTATATTCTTCTTGATCCGAAAACTTAAAAGGTGCAAAGACAACTTCTCCTTTTCTATATTTTCTCATTAACTATATCTCACTAATTTTTTCTAAAAGAGATTTGTTAGCTAATTCTATATTTGGTAAATTGTTAACTTCTTTCCATTCTGAATTCAGATCTCTGATTTCCTGAAATTCTGTAATGTTTTTGTATATAAAATATGATTTAACTCTCACATTGGTAATAAATTCTCTAACTTCAACTCCTACTTCATTGGTTTCAAGAAAAGTCTTGATTTCAGATATTGTTTTAGGGAATACTTCTAAATAGTGCAATGATATATCGATAAGAGCATCATAAATAGTGTCTGGAATATTATAGATATTATTGTCTATTATATAGCAAATACCGTTTAAACCAGATTCTAATTCTATAGGCAATTTTTTTTCTTGTTTCTTTAGTATTATAATTGTAATTTTGAGAGCAGAATCATTAAAAATATTTCTTTCTTCATTGATATTTTTAATAAAGTCAATAGCTTTTTTTAGGGATTGAAAAGTTGTGTTTTGTATGTCAGCTATTTCCTTAAATTCTTTTTGCAAGTTGGCAATATTCTCTAAAATATTTTCAAGATAATTTTCAATGCTGTCTGATTTTTGAGAAATTTGGCTATAGCTATTAGAGTTTTTATTCTCTAATAACTCTAGTAACTGGGTTTCTAGAAAATTAATTTCGTCAATTTTTTCTAATATTTTATTATTTGCTGATTCAAGATTAAATGTTTTTTCAATAGTTAGTTCTTCTTTATCTAATTTTATTTTATTTAATTTTGATATAAGTTTGTTCACTTGTTCATTAGACTTCTCTGTTTGTTCTAATTTCTTTTCTAATGTCTGTTTTAATTCTATTAACATAATTAGTAAATTTAAATTAAGTCTTATTGTTATAGTTTACCTAACTGTGTCATTAATGGGAGAATCTATCTGACAGAAGCTCATTATTCATCGTTTCAAGGACGAAGTCCTGGTCAAGTTTATTAAGCAAATTTCTCGTAAAATTCCCTGATTCTCTTTAATGCATCTTGAAATTCGGTTTCCGATCCAGATAACACAAAGCGACAATAATTAGGAAGGCTAGTCCAAGTGGCACTATTAATATTTAATCCCACTGTAGAAAATAACACTGTGGCAATAGTATCTCCATCAATTACAGTTTTGTATTTCTGGCTATCTTGTTCATAGGATAAGGTTTTGCCGAGAAAAGCTGAGGGTTTTGCCACGAGAAATAATCCCCCTTGAGGAATAATGGGCGTCCAACCCGATTCTTGTAAAGTAGTTGTCAGTAGTTGAGCACGTTGCTGCAAAGATTTTCGCTGGGATTCTCGGTGTAATTTTAAGTTTTCATCTCCAGAAGCTAATTTTTCATAAAATCTGACCATGCTATACATAGTGGTTTGAGGAAGATTAGTCCGCAATAATTCCTTGAGTTGTCTAACGATCGCGGTATCGGGGGAATATAAATAACCAAAGCGGACTCCCGCTGCCGCAAATTCTTTGGATATGCCACCTAAGAAAATTAAACCTCCTGCTATTTTCTGGCGTCGATCTTGCATCCAAGATAAGTCGATCGCAGTTTGAGCCGCCGCAAATTCTAATCCTGAGAAAATAGTGTCTAGTACCACCCAAGCCTGATATTTCCAAGCTAATTCAATGATTGTTTGTAATTCTGCTGAAGAATAGTAAGTTCCTGTCGGATTGGCTAACGGGGCATTGAGATACAGCCAAGGCTGGGAAGTTTCTTGTAAAATATTTTCTAAGGTCTCTAGGTTGAGTTTGAAATTTTCCGATTCTTTGCCTGCTAAAGTTTTGACGCTCACTCCTTGAAAATCTAAAGCTGCGCGAAATTTACCATAGGCTCCTTGGGGAAAGATGAAAGTTCCTTGGTTTTGCCGACATTGCTCTACGATCGCGGTAAAAATTGATGAGACCCCTGCACCATAGAGAAAATTATCTTGAGCTAAAAATTTGATCTGGTACCGTTGGGCAAATACAGAGGATAAAGGAATATGGATTGCCGTTTCTTCCGGTGTAATCCCATGACGAGCAAAGGCTTCTGCGATCGCTTCTTTTAATGCCACAGGAGTTGCCAGACAATTTTCGCCATGATCAAGTCGAATGGTTGAGGAAGTAATGGGTAATTCGGTTTCTTGAATTATGGGATGATTAAAGGCTTTGGTGGCAGAAGGCGATCGCGATAAGAATGGGCAACTAGCAGTCTCAACTGGCTCAATCTTAGTTTGCCCCAGTCTGGGAGTCTGAAAATATAATAGTTGTTCGAGAAGTTGTTGATAGAAAAATTGTGTAATCCAGGAAAAACGATTATAGGTTAATTCTGCCGCCCGAATCATATCCTGTCGGAGATTAGCACAGCTAGTTACCCCAAGACAGAGAGAAATATCAGGATATAACTTATTTTTAATCAAATCTGCCAACAAAATCACATTGTTCGACAATTTATGTCCTGCTAAATATTCAAACAAACCATTATTTGCTGGATGAGAGGACAGATTTAAATTATGGGAAATATCCACCACCAGCAAAGCGTCTATTTCCTCGGCGATATTAACTAAAGATTCAAAAGGCTCTTCGGCGAGCATCTCAACTGTGGTTAAACCAGTAATCACTAGAGAAGGCTTAAGTTTTCTCATTAATTTGCCTAACAGCTTGGTATGGCGTGGTGTTTCGATCAGTTGTGATTCGTGCTCGGTTTGCCAATAATTAGGAATTAGCGATCGCAATTTTTTATCAACTGTCACTAACTGAGGTTCGTAAACTGTCAATAAATTGCTAATAATCTCCCCCCGGGAGGGAGTAATCACTAAATTATCAGTATTCCAGAGAATTGAATGATAATTGCGGAAATAAGCCACAATCCTCTCCCGTAAGGCTAATTCGCCTTCGGTCAAGCCATAGGGAAAATAGGAGCAATTATTGAGATAGGAAAACAAAGAAGCTAGCCAGTAAAATCTTTCTTCTGCCACATTAGAATCACTTTCGGTCAAACTCGCGCGTTCCTTAGGCGAGGAGACCTCTCGGTGCGCGTTCCTTTGCGGATCAAAGATTCCGCAGGGTCGCACCGCAGGGTCGCTCGTCAGATCCAAGGCACTTTTAACTTGCTCAAACTCAGGATTTTCTAGTATCGTAAAAATTTGTTTGAGCCAAGTGGGATAGGCTAACACGCCTTCATATACGGAAACAGAATGATAAATTTCACCGCCATGTTCACTATAAATTTTGGCGGTAGCGGCAGAAATCGGTTGATTTCCCCGAGGAGCCATAAAAAACTCAAACCGGTGACCAGTAGCTCTTTCAATCGCCACTAAACCAGAAATATCTGTATCAGGATCTTGCTTGACTCTGGTTTCCCAAATGGGACGAATCCCTAAACCTCTTCTGGTCATCAGGCGTTCTAATACCGGTGCCCCAGGTCGTCCACCAAAATTGAGAATAACCTTGCCTGTTGGTCTTAATAGTTTAATCGCTTGCTCGATCGCTTTAGCTAACAAACCTAAGCCAAATTGATCTTCAATATAGCCTTGTTTCTCACAGTAATTACTCAAAGAATGAAGAAATTCGTCATTGGCTTCATATTTAACTAAATCTCGCATTACCTCTAGTTCAGGATTGAGCACTTGGGGAATACAGCCAATAATGCGATCTAAAGGCTGCGGTTGCTCGAAAAAATATTCTAGTAAATCTGATTCGGCAAACTTAACTCGATCTAATAAAGTCAGCTCTTCCGCATCCAGAATTGGTTCTCCCTCATTATCTAAGGCATTGAGATAAAGATTTAACTGCGAACAAATAACCGCCCTCGGATTGATATCGACACCATAAATGACCTTCGGTAACGAGTATAACGCGATCGCCAAAGTAATCCAACCACTACCACAACCTAGTTCCACCACCCGGCGATCATAAAATTCTGCCTTCGGATAACGCAATAAACCTTCATAAAAAGTAAAAGACCATTCCTCCGGCGCAAAGATACTGGGGAATAATAGCAATAATAGCTCTTTGCGACCACGAAGTGCCTCGCCTTCAGCGAGATCGCTATTTGCTGTTTTAACTCTTTGAGTCACAAAGGAAAAATAAGACTCGTCTTGATGATCCCAGTTTAACCAAGCTTGATGAAGTGATGACAAAAATTGCCTGGTTCTTTTCCTAGTTTTAGGCGATCGTAAACCTTCTAATAGTTCGGTAAAAGCAGCAAAGGTATGCCCGCTCGATTGACTACAATGTCTGAGAAATTGATCAACATTTGAGAGATAAGACAATGAAGACACAATTATTTACTTTGGTGGTTGGGATTTCAATCTTGCCTCCATCTTGACGAAAAAAATCGATCTCGACAAGGGGATTTCCCCCCAGACAATCTCCGCAGAGTTATTTACCATAGTTTTGATACCCAGCTTTCCCCCCGAGCAATTACGAAAAACTATAGTTTTCAATTTTTTGTTACTCTTAATAGTCTGAACAAATCATAATTTGAGTAATGCCATCTTCATCCCAGAACTTCGATTGGTTAAATAGAGGAACGAGTGAAATTTTTCCTAATCAACCACAATCAGATAACCCAGAGGAAAATTTAGAACAAAGGATCTTAAAAAGCGATCGCCCTTTACGGGTAAAATTAGGAATTGACCCTACAGGAACCGATATTCATCTAGGTCATAGTATACCTTTTCGTAAATTGCGGGCGTTTCAGGATGCAGGACATACGGCAGTGGTGATTATTGGCGATTTTACCGCTAAAATTGGCGATCCTACTGGAAAATCCGAAGTACGTCGTCAACTGACCACAGAACAAGTTAAGGAAAATGCTCAAACTTATCTCAAACAATTACGCCCTATTTTAGATTTTGAAACCCCTGGACGTTTGGAGATTCGTTACAATTCTGAATGGTTAGGAAAATTAGATCTAGCTCAAATTCAAGAGTTGCTAGCCACTATGACAGTGGGACAAATGCTAGCTAAAGAAGGTTTTGCCGAACGTTACAGTCAAGAAAAGCCGATTTTTCTCCATGAATTTCTCTATCCTCTGATGCAAGGATATGACTCGGTTGCCATAGAAGCAGATGTGGAGCTGGGAGGAACAGATCAAAAGTTTAATATTGCTGTTGGTAGAGATTTACAGCGTCATTTCCATAAAAAGCCTCAATTTGGCTTATTATTGCCTATTTTACTAGGAACAGATGGTGCCCAGAAGATGTCCAAATCCCTTGGTAATTATGTGGGATTACGGGAGGATGCTTTGTCGATGTATTCTAAGTTGGAAAAAACTCCCGATGCTTTGTTAAAAGATTATTTCGAGTTACTAACCAATATTGATTTGGCAACTCTTTCCGAAAATCCTCGCGAATGCCAGAAGTTATTAGCAATTGAAATCGTTTCCCAATTCCACGGTCAAGACTCCGCATTGCAAGCCAAACAAACCGCCGAACAAATTGTGCTTCAAGGCAATACCCATGCTGATGGTGATAGTGTACCTGAATATTCCTTGAGTGAGGTGACTTTTCCCGCCAAGATATTCTATATCTTAGGAGCTAGTGGACTATGTAAAAGTAGTGGTGAAGGAAGAAGGCAAATTCAAGGCGGTGCGGTAAAGTTAGAAGGCGAAAAGATTACTGATGTTAATTTGACTGTTGATGCTGCTGATAAACTGGTAGGAAAAGTTTTACAAGTAGGGAAAAAGAAATTTATCCGTTTAGTTGAATAAATTCCTTTATTACTTATTATTAATTTCCAGGAGAAAGATACCATTGCCCAAAGTTCGTATTCGTCAGCACGTTAATCCTTTACGCCGTAAATTTCAACATCAATTAACTATTCCTGATTGGAATGAAGTATATAGTGATCCTAATCTCCCTTTGCATCTCGATATTGGTTGTGCGAGGGGAGAATTCTTGCTAAAAATGGCACAATTACAGCCAGATAAAAACTTTTTAGGCATCGAAATTCGCCAAGCTCTAGTTCAGGTAGCTAATCAAGAAAAAGAAAAATTAGGTTTAACTAATCTTCATTATCTTTTTGGTAGTATGAATTATTATGCCGAAACTTTGTTGCCTTCTTTACCGAAAAATTCTTTACATTTTATTACTATTCAATTTCCCGATCCTTGGTTTAAAAGAAAACATAATAAACGTCGGGTAGTACAACCAGAGTTAGTTAAAATTTTAGTTGATTATTTAGTAGCAGGTGGAACAATTTTTCTGCAATCTGATATCGAAGATATTGCCCTAGAAATGCGACAACGTTTTGCCGTAAATACTCTATTAGTTACTCAACATCAAGAATTTTGGCTAAAAGAGAATCCTTTACCAGTACCAACAGAAAGGGAACTATATGTCCTTGAGGATAAAAAGCCTGTGTATCGTGTTTTATTTAGGAAAGAAAGTTAGTTCTAAAAAAATTAATAATATCAAAACAATATTAAAATAATAATAAATATCAGAACAAAATAAATTTATAGTCATCGGTGCAGGTTGGGCAGGATAAGGAGCAACATCTCAGTATCTGATTAGCTATTCATGTAAAAATTTCATTATATTACGATCTCTATCTCTATTGGGAGATAAGACATACAATTCTAAGTGAAACCATGAATATCTGTGCATACTCTGATGCTATTTAGTCTTAAAAAAGCGATCTTGTAGATAGCAGTAGCTAATTCTCTAGAAAATAGTTAAGAATCGAGCCTAATCAATTATTGATTGTTATTTTAGATAGAATGTCAAAAATTCAATATTATGTAAACTTTTTTAACAAAAAAAAGCCATTGTGCATAAAAAGTCGGAGTTAACGATGAGTAAAGATCAGAAAGCTGTAATGTCAGAGGCAAATATGAATAAATCTACAGAATCAAAAATTTCAGTTGAGGAGATATTGGCTCTCAGAAAAAACCTTGGCAATAAGCTTTTAAAGTGTAAAACTATTAAAGGTATATTAGAGATTTCGTTTAAAGAAATTGAAAGAAAAATACATCCTCAAGTTAGTTCGGTCTTTTTATTTTTAAAAGATGGCTATATTGAGCGCATTGGTACATATGGAATAGATAAAGATGGTAAGCATATTGAAGATGATTGGTTGCCCAATGAAAAATACAAGCCTGGAGAAAGCTTTTCTGGACGAGCAGCAAAACCTCTTAAGCCATCTTTAATATATGGAGAATCATTTTTCTGCAAAAACATAAAACAAGAATTTTTCAGTGCAGTCACAAAAGAAAATTCTAAGTTGTTTCTGAAATATGGTAAAAAATACGAAGAAAAACTAGGTTTTCTGCACTCTGGTATTTCAGTTCCATTAAATGGTTCACATAGAACTTTTGGCACAATAGAGGTTCTGAATAAACAGAACTCAAATGGGGAACCTGATCCGACTATAGCATTAACGAAAGAGGACTTGTGTTGGCTAACTGTTGTTGGAGCTCATGTTTCTTCGGCATTTTCTAGATTACGTAAAGCTAAAGAAGATGAAATTATTAGTTTTCTTAGTAGCCAACTTGTAAAATCAACTGACGAACAAAATGACAACAAAAAAACTACTGTTTATCAATCAGTAGCCGATCATTTAGTTAATCATCAATTGATGCCATATAAAGCTTGTATTATTAGGGTATTAGAAGAAGACAAGTTGCTTGTGGTTGCGAATGAATGTTCGCCAGATATTGTTCCTAAGAATAATGCTGCTAGAGCAATAAACGAAGGAATTGTTGGAGAAGTTTATATTCGTAAAAGATATAAAGCTATCAATATATCTAAAAAAACATTGAAAAATTTTTATAGTTGGGAATGGATTAACAAAAATAAATTAAAAAGCTTTTTCTGTTTTCCTTGCTTGATTCAAGGAAAAGTTGTTGGTACTATATCTTTATTTACAGGATATGAACATAGCTTAGACGAAGATGATATAAATTTTTTACAGAATGTTTCTTTTTTAGTTGCTGCTTATCGTGTTGGAGTCAAAAAATATTCAGAAATTGGTAAAGAGGATGTACTGATTCCATTCACTATTTCTTCTAATGTAAACAAAAGTCACATTGAAAAATTACTTCATAAAGATTATAAACATATTGTAGAAAACTATCAGAAATTAATTGAATCCACTAAAAATCAATATATAAATGCAATAAAGGCTAAAGATAGAGAAATAGAAATGTATAAAGACGACATAAAAAGATTAAATAAAACAATGAATGAATTGATAAGTAAACCAATAATTATTCAAGCTATCCAAGAAAATGCAGAAAAGAAAAATTAGTAAGTAATTGTCTTCAAAATATTACTTTAAACAAAATACTTATAAAAAATATGTGAAATAAATTTTGAGGTGATAATGAGAAATTGTGCGATCCAGAAATAACATTTTTGAGAAAGAAATTAGATGTAAAACAACAAGAAATTGATGTTTTAAAAAAACAACACCAAATAGAAATTAATGGGAAAAATGAGGAAATACGACTTCAGGAACAATTCATAGAAGAGCTTAAAATCAGTCACTCTTTGTTAATAGATAGAATAAATGATAATCATGAGTCTGAGATCAATGATCTGAATAAATTAATTGATATTCAAAGCAATAAAATAAGAGAGTTAACAACAGAGTTATCTAATTTAATTAAAAGACCAATTGTCATCGACCAAAGTCGTAATGTTAATATTTATGGTAAAACAATTAAAATTACTGGAGCTGGTGTATTAAGTTTGAGTGATATTGAAGGTCAACTAGCTAATAATATTAATCAGTCAAAACTCTCTTTTCATCCAAATGAGACAAAAATCAATCAGTCATTGACTCAACTTCAAGATGCAATTAACAGAGAGCCTGAATTGAATGAAAAACTCAAAAACAAAGCATTAGAGCAGATTCAAATCTTAGAAAAAGCAAGCCAAAAGCCTACTGATGAAGATGCGATAAAAGCAGCAGAAGATGCGAAAACAATGTTAGATGGAATAGTTTATAAACTTCCAGCAGCAAGAGCATTAGTAACTATTTGTGATGAAGTATTCCCCTTAATATGTTCTTACTTTGGTTTCTAATTTCCTACTTTTGCTATTTCTGTATGATGAATTGTTGACTAAATTCTCTTAAGGCTACACTAGAGCCTGCTTCCCAAGCCCGATTAATATATCGAGGAATAATTTCTTTAACTGAAAAATCAGGAAAAATTTGGCTAGTATCTGTTGCCAAATAGCTATTTTCATCAAATTGATATATATTTAATTTACCTTTTTTATAAATCCAAACTTCGGGAATAGCCAAAGGAATATAGTCTTCAATGCGAGTAAAAGAAGTCACAAGCTCGCGTCTTCCTGAGCCAGTCCGTTGGTAGTATTTGTTGATAATTTTGAATATAAAAACAAGCATCGGGTTCTATTCCTGCTCCTCCTTCTAGCTTAAGAGTTAAGGGAGTAAAACTATGCCAGTCAATTTTTTTTATGTCTGAGAAGAATTTTGATTAAATCTGACAAAATATCAACTTGGTTACTATGTTCAGGTAAAGGACTCATTAGCAAAATATGATTATCTCGAAAGCGAATACGGAGAATAGAGCGATCGCCAAGTTTTGTCAAAAGTTGTTCATAATCTGCTAGCGTTCCCGGAAACTTCAAAAGTGTGCCAGGAGGAAGATCGATTCTTTCTGGAGTAATAGTAGGTAACATTAGGTTTTTATTAGTGATAAATAAGAATTTTTAAATAATTTGACTGCTATTTATTGCGCCAAAAAATAATAGAATCATTCAAAGTTTCAATTGTAGTTCCAGGATAATAAAAAACCAGAATTTGATTCGCAGACCAGCCTAATCTTGCTAAATTGTAAGAGCCATATTGACTTAAACCTACTCCATGACCAAATCCACCGCCAATAAAGGCATAGGAATCTAATTCATTTGCTTGATTGTAAATAGGTTCGAGATAAAACAAAGTACTAATAGGCGGCCCCATAGCACTTCGTACTTCATTTTTCAACAATGTAATATTTCCTAAATCTGTTTCTACTAATAAAGTGAGAATTCTTCCTGAATGCGATCGCTTAGTGACTTCCAGATTGGTAATCGTAGTAAAATCCACCAAAGGATGATTTGCTTTTGTTAAATAACGACGTAAATTATCATTTAAATTCTTAATTTTGCTTTGTCTATGCCAACGGAAAAACTTAGTCCCTGTTTCATTAAATCCCTGCTTAAGACTCAGAAAACGACGCAGTAAAGATTCATCAGATAAGGGATAACGCTCCAGATCCCAAAGAGGTGAAGGTGCATCAATAATTGGTCGTAAGTAGGGACGTTCTGCACCCTCCCAAGCATCGTTAAAAGACGCGCCAATCCCTCCTGTAGTCGAAGAATAGAGGGCATCTACTAATTCATTATCATAGGTTAATACTAATCCTTTGGTGGCTGCGATCGCCTGATCAGTTCTCTTGGTAGCTCCTGTTAAACCTTTATATACCTGACAATGAACCGTAGCACAGAGTTCATAATTATCAGCTACAAAACGACGGAGATTACGTAAAGCATAGGTTCGAGCGATAATCGTTTGCGATGCGATCGCTTCTTGTGGTGCATTTGCACCAATCTCATAGGGGACAACACCTCGCAGATAGGTTTCTAGAGGAACATGGTTGACTAAAGTAAAATTACCATAGGCATTGGGTTGTAATTGTAAACTCCCCCCATAGATGTGATTAGTTTGGGATTTATTGCTAGTAGTCTGGACACGAACGCGGCTTTTTTGGGTATCAATTTCTATTTCATTGTCATAATATTCTTGGCCGTCAATATTGATCTTTACCTGGGGAATTGTCGAGACTATTTCACTGTCAATATAAGGAGAATTGTAACCATTGTCTTGCAAACTTTGCAGTAATAAACGACGAATAATTGGCGTATCATAAACATCTCGTTTTGCCCAAACTTGCCATCTTCCAGGTTGTACTATTTCTACTTCAATGCCGACATCACGCCAAGAATTAGCATTATTTTCTGCGGTTTCGAAGGTAGAATAATTTCCCAGAACAACCCTTTCTGAAATGATAGGTTTTGCTACAGGTTTATCTATAGTCTGGAGAATAATTTTTTTACTTGTAACAGTTTGTGACTCATTATTATTTACTGGCTCTACTTCATTTTTTGTAGTATTTTCTAAATTATGATTACTATCCAGAGAAGTAATAGTAAGCCAATCTCCTGAAGTACTAGTTATTTCTATCCGTTCAACAACTTCATCCTTCTCATCAATCAACTCATCACCAAACCGCTGCACTATTCCAACTTTCAACTCGGTTTCTTGAGCAAAAACTGCCGTAGCAAAAATAGTTTCTACACCTACAAAAAAGCTAAAGAATAAAATCCTAAAACTACAATATCTCATCTTCTCGATTGTTGACTCATTACTCATTACTCATTACTCATTACTTAATTTAAATGCCATATAAAAAAATAATTAACGCCGGAGTAATAACTGTCATTAAAATACTCAAAGGAGTTCCTAAACGAATAAAATCGATAAACTTATATCCTCCAGGCCCATAAACCATAGTATTAGTTTGATAACCAATAGGAGTCATAAAACTATTAGAAGCAGCAAAAGTAACAGCAAACATCAAAGAAAAGGGATTTATTTCCAAAGATTCTGCAATCTGAATTCCCAAAGGAATCATTAATAAAACAGCCGCATTATTGGATAAAATTGCTGTCAATATCGAAGTCATGATATAGAAAAAAGTTAAAATCCAATAACCAGATAAATGAGTTCCAAGCATCAATAATTGATCTGCAAGTAATGCGGTAGCACCAGACTTATCCATAGCTATGCCTAAAGGAATCAAACCAGCCAATAAAAAAATTACATCCCAACGTACCGCACCATAAATTTCTCCTGGCTTGAGAATTCCCATGAAGATCATTATAATTACTCCTGTTAAAGCACTAACCATAATCGGAATAAAATTAAAAGCAGAAGCTAAAATTACTCCCAAGCAAATTGCGATCGCATATATTGCTTTATCTTCTCGCAAATTCTCAGCATCTTTTTGTTCTAAAACTAATAACTCTCTAGTAGTTTGTAATCCCAAAAAACTTTGTTTGGGACCTTGAACTAATAGCAAATCGCCAAAATTCAACTTAACTCTTCCCAATCTGTCTCTGATTAATTCCTCGCCTCGACGAATAGCCAATACTGTCGCATTATATCGCTGACGAAAGCGTAAATCCCGAAGTGTAGAACCAATAAGACGAGAATTCGATAAGATTAGAACTTCCCCAACTTTATCTTGCTCTGTATTCAGTTCGGCATCTAAAGATTCATCACTAAATTTGATATCTGGGAGGATTTCAATTTCTCTATCCTCTTTAATTTGGAGAACTACTTCCCGACTACCTCTAACAATTAAAATATCCCCAGCACTAATCGTTCTATCCGCTATGGGTTGCGGAAAATAGATTCCCTCGTGAATTAATTCCAAAACATCGATATCATATTTCCGCTGAAGTTCACTGGTTCTCAAAGTTTTGCCAATTAAACTTGATGTTTCTGAAACTACAACTTCAGTAACATAATCATTTAATTCATAGCTTTGGCTAAGAGAATCATTTTCTGCTTTCTTCCTATTAGGTATAAGTCTGGGAGTGAAAAAGGCTAAATAAAATAATCCCACAACTAAGATTATGGCTCCCAACCCTGTAAATTGAAATACACTAAACTCTCCATATCCTCCCTTTTGTGAGAGTCCACTAGCCAAGATATTAGTAGATGTGCCGATTAAAGTTAAGGTTCCGCCTAAAATTGAAGCAAAAGATAAAGGCATCAACAATTTAGATACAGACACTCCTTGTTTTTCACTCCACTCTTCAACAATGGGAATAAAAATAGCAACTACTGCAGTGTTATTGATAAAAGCACTGATTGGTCCGACAATTACTCCCATCAAGAAAATTTTCTGTGAGATAGTTTTTCCACCCCATTTCATCAGTAAATCTCTAACTACTTGAATTGCACCAGTACGAGTTACTCCCGCACTGAGGATAAACATTGCCATGACAGTTATGGTTGCTGTATTACCAAAACCAGAGATTCCTTCTTCGGGAGTCACTAATCCAAATAGCATCAAGACAATAGTAATAATAAGCGCTGTTATATCTACTGGTAACCACTCAAAGATAAAAGCAATTAGAGCTAGAGTTAAAACACTAAGGGTAAGAATGATATCCATTAAATTTTAAATTTATTTATAAAGATTATCGGGAACAGTCAATAGAAAATGGCGGTATACCAAACTATGCGATGCTAGCACCCATCGCATTGGAGTGTAAACGATCCTGTGGGCAGACCTTCTTTGGATTCAGCACTTCTTACAAGGGACAAAACAACTGTTTCCTATTTTCTTTGATATCGATTAAAATTCCTATTATAGTTAATGAGATTATAATGTAGTGCAAATTCTAGTTATTGTACTCTTGCTACTATGGTTGAACTGGACCTTAACAGGTAGTTTAGTCTATCTTCCCATCTGGCTCCTGAATCATTTTAGTTCCTGGGGATCATGGAGTGGAATTTTCTTGTTGCTCATCTTCCTCGGATGGTGCCTAGGAGGCAATTTTGACCAGCGGTAAAAAAAAAATTAAAGTGAAGCATTAAGTAGCAGAACACACAATACTTGCTTTTTGTATAGCCAAATGTAAAGAAATGTTGTAGGATGATGCGGACAAGAAAAATATTAATCAAGTTTTTTTAATAAAATTCCAGGAGGTTTTTAAAATATGCCATATACGACTGAAGAAGGGGGAAGACTGAATAACTTTGCTAGGGAGCCACAAATGTATCAAGCAGAACCCCCAACTCCAGCAGAAAAACGTAATTTTATTATTTTAGGTGTTTTGGGTGCCGCAGTAACGGCTGGTGCGATTGCTGTTGCCGTATTGGCTTCAGGTGCTAGCTAAAAAAATTTTTTTCGTTAAGCATTTCATTAGATTATAGAGTTAGGTGGGATAACCCACCTTTTTGTTTGGTAACTCAACAAATAAATACTTAAAAAAATATTATTTGGAATGGAATAAAGAATGCTGAGATTATTAATCACCCTATGTTTAATTTCCTTAACCACCTTGATTTCTAGTTGTTCTGCAGGAATTACTGGATTACAAAGTTATGTCAATACCGCCCAAGGATATGAATTTCTCTATCCTAATGGCTGGATTCCAGTGACTGTTACGGATGCATCTCCCAATGTGAGTGTTGTATATCGGGATTTAGTAGAAAGAAGTGAAAATCTCAGCGTCATTATTAGTGACGTTCCCACCGATGAAACTATTGAAGATTTGGGAACTCCTACAGAAGTAGGCTATCGATTTTTTAAAGCTGTCAATGATGACAGTGTTCGCGAAACTGATTTTATTTCCGCCGAATCTCGACAAAGAAACGATCAAACTTACTATGTATTGGAATATGAAGTCACTCTTCCTAATGACGTGATTCGACATAATATTGCCAGTGTTGCCGTAAGTCGAGGAAAACTATTTACCTTTAATCTTTCAACTTCCGAAGAACGTTGGTCAAATGTTCAAGATACTTTCGAAGTTGCAGCTAGATCCTTTACAGTCAGGTAAGTAGTAATCAGTTATCAATTATCAGTTATCAATTATCAGTTTCTCGTTGGCATACAAATACTGTTTAACTGTTTCCCTTAGTAATTCACGACTCTTCATCTAGTGCCTGCATAGTGATTATTTTCGGTTATGTAACAGAGGAAGTAATAACTATAGCAAGGCATTTTATCTAGCAACTAAGGCTGATCTATAGATTTCGGAGTTACGTCAATGGGTAAATTTATATCATGCCGATCCTTTTAAGAATCAGAAATTACCACCAGCATTATCTAAAGAACAATTACTGAATCGTAACGATTCTCACACTAAAAATTGCGCCAGTTGTCGTCAAGCCTTAAAGAATATTCAAAAACTCAAAAATATCTCTAGTTTTATAGCAGCGATCTCATTATCTATAAGTCCTATTATCTCAGGATTTCTTGCGTCTTTTTCTCTGGTAGTAATGGTAACAATTACTAGTATTTCTCTGATAGCCATTATTATTTAGTGGCAATTGGGTAAACTAGAAGAAAATTTTACCAAGGAACAGCAATTCCTTCGAGAAATAAATAGTTAAGGGTAGAGAAAAGCAAAGTTAGCAGGGGCAGAGGAAGAAATAGATTGAAATTATTTTCTCTAAATTTCTGCCCAACAGATAATAGAATAGAAATTATCATGGGAGAAATTTTATGGCGAATGTCGAGCACCTATTTAAATTAAAACAGGGTTCAAAAAACTGGAAGCAATGGCGCGAAAGCAATATTGATGTTGAATTAGATTTACAAGAAGCTAATCTTAGTGGTATCGATCTCAAAACAGCAAATTTTGCTAAGGCTAATTTAGCCAAAGCAGATCTTTCTGGCGCAGAATTAATCGGTGCAGATTTGGCTACTGCTAATTTACAGGCAGCAGAATTAATTGGTATTTGCTTAATCGATGCCAATCTCAGTAATGCCAATCTCAGTAATGCTTACTTAATGGATGGAGATCTGAGTAATGCCAATCTCATTGGTGCTGATTTAAGAGCAGCTAATTGCGATCGCGTTAATTTTAGTTATGCTAATCTAATTGGCACTTCTATGAGAAAAGTTCGCTTGTGCCGCGCTAATTTGATCGGGGCAAAATTGCAGCGTACCAACTTAAGTGAAGCTGAATTAATTGAGGCTCATCTTAGCGAAGCAGATTTTAGTAATGCTAATCTTTACGATGCAGAATTATTAGGTATTTTTGGTTATAAAACAAATTTTTATCGCGTACAAGCGATCGCAACTCATATGAGCAAAGCTTATTTATTTCAAGCTAATTTTTCCGAAGCAGAATTAATAAAAATTGATCTGCGTTGGGCTAACTGCGATCGGGTTAATTTTAGAAATACTAATTTACAACAAGCAAATCTTCGAGGAGCTAATCTTAATCAAGCTGACTTAAAAAAGGCCAATTTAACCAGAGCAAATCTTCGAGGAGCCAATCTTAATCAAGCTGATTTGAGGGGAGCTAATTTAACGGCAGCTAATATTCAAGATGCGATTTTTAAAGGTGCAATGTTACAAGGAACAATTATGCCCGATGGCACGAAACATTGTTAAATAATTCATAATTAAGGAGTTCCCAATAACTCAAAAAAATAGAGAATGATATTTATCCCTAGTCCCTATCACCTGATTTATAGCACTACGTAATTTGGTTAGGACATTGGTAAACGCCCAAGTCTATGATTAGTAAACTTTTGACTTCTCTTGGTGCGCGACGCGAAGCTAGTCCTTTAGGGCGTTCCTTGGCGGATTAAAAATCCGCTCTCTTGGTCAGCACCGGGAAGGGGGGAGTATTTTGTTAGGTTCTATTGGTTCAACACCAGGAATTGAATTGTTATCCCCCATTCCCGCCCTTGCGCCTTTCGGCGGCGCGGGGTCTGACCGCATGGTCGCACCGCTTTTGACTTTTGACTTTTGACTTCCCCTCCTCGGAGGGGTTAGGGGTGGGTGACTTTTGATATGCGGAGCGGTATCCTTTAGGACTTGCGCGTAGCGCTATAATTATTCCCTATTGAAGCAAAGTAAGTTACCTGTTAGCAGTTTCTCCCTTTATTTCGGCAATTTTTTCGTTTGTTTTATTTAATTCTCTTCTAAGTGATTTAACAATAAATTTTGGTAATTGTGATTCTTGGCTAATAGCTCTAGAAAAATGATCTACGGCTTTTTCTAGAATAGGAATACTATTTTGTTGCTTACCCATCTGTCTTAAAATTTGTCCTTTAAGATAATAATGCTCTGGATTATCGGGAGCAATTTCTAAAGCTTTATCAGCAAATTTTAATGCTTTATCATACTCTTTTAAATCCCGATAAGCAACAGCTATCCCACGATTAACTAAATAATTGGGAGCAGCATAGGCTGCAAATCTTGCGATCGCTTGTTCAGGACTAGAAAAAGGAAGATTTACCGCTAACAGCAAATCCATATAACCTTTAATTAAATTTAATTCAGGGTCATTAGGATCAATTTCTTCTGCAGCATCAAAATATTTAAAGACTAATTGTAATTTTTGAATTGCGCCCAAGGGGCCATCTTTTTCATAGATGTAAGCCCCATCCATAAAATGACCCACAGCTAAATAAAGATTGCCCCGCAAAGGGTCTTTCTTGTTCAGCTTTTCCGCAGCTTTTAAAGTTTTTTGAGCATAAGTATTTAAAGTTTCCCAATCTTCTTCGGTAAACGCTAAAGAGGCTATTAAAGCATAAGCTAAAGGTTCATTTGGTTCTTGATCTTCTGCTAACTTTAAAGGTTCCAGGCTGCCAAAATAATCTCCCAGGACAAAAAGAGTATTAAATCCTTTTTCGGTATGTTCGCCAATATCCCGAGCATTTTCAACCCGGAAAGGATCGGCTGCTAAGGAAAGACTACTTAAACTTAAAGTAATCGCAGAAGCTAAAGATAAAATAGAAGAGTATTTTGTTACTTTATTTATTAATAATTGTTGATTCATTATTAAGTAGCTGTGCCAAATATATAACCTAATGTTGATCAGTGATAGGTATTAGGAATTAAGAGTTAGCAAACAAAATAGGTAAACAATTTTGCCTAGGTAATTATTAACTAATATAATAGTTAAACTTACCTAAGACTAGATAAAAATGACATTATACAGATTGACGCTAACATAAGATTTAAGTTCCGAATGTTATGGGGATTGGGAATTTGTATTTTATCAAATTGAGAAATGCCATAACCTATTCTACTTCCTTTTCACTCTGTTAGTTTTAGAATCATGATTCCTTGAAGGGGACAAACCTTGCTCCCATACAGTATAATTCTCCGATTCCTCGTTCCTTAACCTATGTTGTCTATCAAAAATTTAATCTATCACCCCCCTGCAACTGAACAGCCGATTCTCCAGTCAATTAATCTGCAACTAGCACCTCAAGAATTAGGTTTAATTATTGGTCCTAGTGGCTCAGGAAAAAGCACCCTATTAGAGATTTTAGCCGGATTAGCAGAGCCCACAGAGGGCGGAATTTATTGGCGCGATCGCGAATTAACTGCTTTGCATTTACAACAACTAGCAGGACTTGTCTTTCAATTTCCCGAACGGCATTTTTGTGGTAGCACGATACTCGAAGAGTTACGCTTAGGACATCCCGAACTAGGCTCAGAAAGAGTTCATGAAGCTTTACAAGAAGTAGGTTTAGACCATCTTCCTCTCAATACTTCTCCCCATGAGTTGAGCGGTGGTCAACAACGTCGTCTTTCTTTAGCAGTACAATTGATCCGACAACCTAATATTCTCTTGTTGGATGAACCAACTGCTGGCTTAGATTGGTCAATGCGAATTAATCTAGCTGAATTACTGGCCAAACTTAAAGAACATTGGACTTTACTCGTAGTTACCCACGATCCTGGAGAATTATCCAAAATAGCGGATCGCTGTTGGAAAATTAGAGATGGCAGAATGACTAGTATTGAGCCGCAGAAACTTCATGCGAAAGGATGAGGGATGAGGAAGTACTTCATGATGAATGATCTAGCAATTAAGCAATTGCCAGCAATGTTGGAGTTATGGCAAACTACTCTAAAATGGCAACCAAGCGATCGCCAAATAACTCAATTTCAAAAGTTATATGAAGCAATCATCGTCGGCAATCGCCAGCAAAATTTAACTCGGATCACAACTCCCGAAGATTTCTGGGAAAAACATCTTTGGGATTCTCTTTTGGGTGTGGCGTTACTAAGGACTGAAGCTAAGCTGGCATTTAAAGATTCTGAACTTAATATTATTGATATTGGTACTGGTGCGGGATTTCCTGGTTTACCAGTCGCGATCGCAAATCCTAATTGGGAGGTCACTTTAGTAGATTCAACGCAGAAAAAAATTACTTTTATTGGTAATACAATTCCCCAACTAAACCTGAAAAATATTCATACTTTGGTAGCAAGAGCGGAAAATTTGGGGAGAGAACCCCATTATCGCGAATATTTCGATTTAGCTTTAATTAGAGCCGTGGGGAAACCTGCGGTTTGTGCAGAATATATTTTACCTCTGGTGAAAGTAGGGGGTTTAGCGATTCTTTATCGAGGACATTGGGAAGATAAAGATACAGCTAATTTAGATTCAGCGGTCAGTCAATTAGGCAGCGAGATTGAATTAATCCACGCTCAGAAAACTCCGATATCTGAAAGTATTCGCCATTGTATTTATCTACGCAAACATTTTCCTATTGCGGATAAATATCCCCGTGCGGTTGGAGTACCAAATCAAAAACCGCTTTCAAAGATTGATAATTGACTAACCTTCATCGGAGCATTATTCACGAAAGTATTTGTAAACTAGATAATTTACTCAAGGTATTGAAAAATAAGGAGAGTTGACTATGTCAGAGTCTCAGTGGTTAAAAAAGGGAGAAACGTTAAGCCACAAAAAAGCCTGTAAAGAATTTGGTCTTACGGAAGATGAAGTAATTAGAGCGATAAAACAGGGGAAATTACAATATCGACAAAACTATGCTCATGGTAATCCATATTTCCGATTACTTAGAAGTGAAGTTAAATCATTAGCCCAAGAACTACGTGGAATAAAAGGCGTAAAAGAACAAGAAGTTAGCTTTAAGTTACAAACAATTAACAGAGAAATCAATAGCCTTAAGAGAAAACTTAAATCTTTGGAAAAACAGAAACTTGAATTGATTGAAATTCAAAAGCAGTTAAAAAACTAACAAGTATCTGCACAGAGACA